>JAYSKW010000133.1:0-3153 GCA_043726085.1 Limnoglobus sp. | reverse complement strand
GTACACGATTGCCTAAGTCTGTTACTCCGGCGATCCCTACACGCAACTGGTCGAAGAACGCCGAGGTTCCGAGACGAAAACGATCCCACGCAACACCGCACCACTCCGCGCCGCGTTCCTGCAAGGCAGCGAGATACCGCTCTTCGTCGGCAAACCGTAAGGTGGCAAGTTTGAACCGAACCAAAAAACGCAACTTCACCACTCCCCTGCCCACGCGGGGGCCATCTTCGGCTCCGGCTCTTGATCACTCAGGCGTGCCTCGTGGATGACCCGTCTGCCGGTTGCATCGCGAACTTGGAGGTCGCCAGTCTGGGACGCAACGGCCAGTAGACCGTCGCCGGTCCAATCGGCCCATTGCATGTCCGGGAGCGCTCGGCGCGCCCCACTACAGTTTAGGCTGTACGGTGCCGGACTAGGCGGCCAATATTGCGGGCTGCTTCGGAACGCCTCGAACTTTCCTGCAACGTAAAGCACGACTTGAGCATCGCCTGGCGACGGCTTCTCCATGACTATGTCGCGTCGCTCGTCCCAGAGGTCAGTCGGGTCGCGGGAAGGTGTCGCGACCGACTCCCGCCAGCCCCTGCGGCGTTCCATTGCGAACTGTGCTGCGTCGGTGGGTCGCATGCCGCCAACGACCACACGGACGGACGCGCCGCCAACGACAGGGTCGCCAACTTCCCACACGCCAGGATCGGCTACAAAGTGCAATCCCCTGCTATACGTCCCGATCTCCTCCCAAGCTGCGAGCGCTCTCAACCACGGCAACCGCGAGATCGCGTTGTAGGTCTCACCTGCAGGCCAGGCCGACCCATGCTTGAATGCAAAGTACGATAGCCATCTGCCGCCGGGGGAGAGATCGCAGCGTTGGGGATAAAGCGTCCCGCGGAACCAAGCACCTTCGTCGAGTACTCCGCTGACCAAGTCCCATCGGCTGAGCCGCCACCACTTGCGGGGCCGTCTCTCGATCACCGCGGCAACGCGGGCGGCCGGGTCGGTTACGCAGAAGATCCGCGGGAAAGCGGTGTGCAGGTCCACCGAACTGATGACGTCTTCGTCTCCGTGCGTATTGGATCCCGTAGGGACGTCTGTGCCTGTTACGACTCCGCCGCCGAGTGCCATTTTTTATCCGGGTAGGAAAGATTGCAGCATTTCAAGAGGTTTGCCGAGAACCGCGTAGGCTTCCATCGTCTGTGTCATTCGGATTTCCTCACAGCACGCCGGGTATCGGCGAGCCGGCGGGGAGCATCGCGAGCGGTTGGTTTTGGCGGTTGTAGAGTGTCGTTTCCTGGTCGATGCCGAGTGCGGCGTACATCGTGGCGGCTACGTCGCCGGGCGAATACGAGATCGAGGTCGGGTAGGCACCGATCTTGTCCGTACCGCCGATCACCTGCCCGCCTTTCGCGCCCCCTCCCGCGAAGAAGATCGACCCCGCTGGCCCCCAGTGGTCGCGCCCGCCGAGCTTGTTGATCTTCGGCGTGCGCCCGAAGTCCGTTAGGAACAACACCAGCGTTTGGTCGAGTAATCCGCGTGCGTTCAGGTCGCCGAGGAGCGCGCCGAATGCGCGATCCATCCCCGCGACGTGGTACGGCAACTTTGCCATCTCGCAGATGTGCGGAAAGTTCTGCCCCACGGCGTTGTGGTTGTCCCAGAGGTTGCCGAACTCGGGGTCGTAGCCATAGTCGACCAACACGAACGGGGCACCGGCTTCGACCAACCGACGGGCGAGCAAGCAACGCGAGCCGATCTTCGTTTTGCCGTAATGATCGCGAACCTTTTCGGTCTCGCGGCCCAGTTCAAATGCAGCCCGCACCTTCGGCGAAAGTAGCATCTCGAACGCGCCGCGATACTGATCGCCGACGCCGGTTTCGTCGGCCTTACGCACGGCCTCGTCGAGTCGATCCCGCAATCGTTGTCGCCCCGTGAGACGGTCGCTGCTGAGGTCCGCAAACGGAGTGACGCCTTGCTTCGTGAAGTCGTCTTCGTTGGCTTCCTTGACGAACGCGGTGAAGTCGTCGTTCTTCGGCTTACCGCCGGTGGCGAACGGCGCGTACTGCGAGCCGAGCCAGCCACCGGTGAAGAGTTGATTCGGCGGTGGCCCGGGCCGCGTGGTACCCGGCACCGCAATGTAACCGGGGAAGCCCGCCTGCGAGCCGCGCAACTTCGAGACGATCGCGCCGATGTTCGGCTCGGTGAGGATTTGCCCCTGCGAAACCTTTCGCCCCGATAGACCGTACGACTGCGCGAGCAAGTGATCGTCGGTCGCCGGTGAGAACGTGCGGATGAGCGCGAATAGCTCGGTTTGTTTCGCCAAACTCGGCATCGTCTCGCAGAAGCGCACGCCAGGCAGGCCCGTCTGAATCGACCCGAGCGAGCCGCGAATTTCCTCCGGCGCGTCGGGCTTCGGGTCGAACGATTCGTGGTGCGTCACGCCGCCCGCCATCCACAAAACGATCACCGACTTGGCTTTCGTCGGCCGCGCCGGTACGTTCGCACGCAACCCCGGCAGCGCCGTCGCCGCCACGCCAATCGAACCAACACGCAATAAATCGCGACGCGAAAGGATCATGAGCAGACCCACAAAAGAACGGATTTCGGCAGGTGTGTAGATACTAAACCGAACGCGAACGACCTGCAATGCTTTTTGTAACGGCATTGCCGAGCGGTGTGCATTCGACGCGCTCCAACTCGATGGGATTCTCTGTGTGACCACTCAACGTTGGCATACTTCAAAATCATTCGTTAGAAATACCCCGAGACGATCGCGAATCCTAAAATTCCGCGCGCTTCTCCCGTTAGATAATTGACGACCGATCTCGCTTTCGATTACAGTGAGCAGAGTCGTCACACCCGCTCTTCGCTTTCTCTTCTCGGGAGTTCCCGTTATGAGTCCGTTCCAACGTCGCGAGTTTCTCCAGCGTTCGGCGCTGTTGTCGGCAGGGCTGGCGGCGGGCACCGTGGCCACGGCTGCACCGGATACTGCCGCGAAGAAGGGATCTGCCAACGAGCGGCTTCGCGTGGCCGTCGTCGGCGTGAAGGGCCGCGGAATGAGCCACGTCGGTGGCTTCAACGGCGTCAACAACTGCGAGATCGCCACCGTCTGCGATTGCGATGAAGGTGTCATCGGCAGCGCGATGAAAAAGATCACCGAGGTCC
>JAYSKW010000132.1:0-1756 GCA_043726085.1 Limnoglobus sp. | reverse complement strand
CTTCTGGCACTCTTTTTCTGCACTCAGAAGGTCGTTGCGTTGCGTGTGATATTCGAGTTTGGCGTACGAAAGCCAAATCGAACCCGCGATGGCCGCCGCACCGAGCGCTAGCACCAAGCGTGGGGCACGCAGAACCATCGCCACTAAAGCGGCAACGGCGAAAGCCATCCGACTGGGGGCGTCCATTGCCCGTGACATGCGACTCCTTCGCAAAGAATTCTCAGTTCGCACGCAAGTTAGGGCATTTTCCCAATCGCTGCAATCCCAAGCGAAGTCGACCACTGACATTGCAACCCACTGCCGTGCTGCGTAAACACTTACTAACTCATTACTTCTCTCAACCGCCATACGGTCTCACCCGGAGCGGACGAATGATCGCAATCGACGATGCCTACGTGGATTCTGCGGCCCCGAACGCGGATGCGGCCAAGAATGGCCGCGGTCTGGTCGCCAAAAACAAGATGGCGAATTTGCACATTTCCGACGATGGCAATTTGATCTTCGGCGAATGCCAAGGCAGTGGCAAACTGCCGTACAAAATCTCGTGCGACTTCACCCGTGCCGATCAGCCGACGCACCGTTGCAGTTGCCCCAGTCGGCAACTCCCGTGCAAACATTGCCTGGCGTTGATGTACGCATACGGCCAAAAGAAGCCGTTCACCGTTGCCGAAGTGCCGGCGGACCTTCAAGCGAAACGCGAGAAGCTGACCGCCCGCGTCGAGAAGAAAGCCGTCGATGCCGAGACGCCGAAAGTCGTGAACCAAGCGGCGCTCGGCAAGAAGATTCAGGCGCAACTTTCGGGCATCGATGTTCTGGAAAAACTCACGCACGACTTGGTTCGGTTGGGCATCGGCAACATGAACGCGAAGTTGGCCGCCGATGTCGAGAAGCAGGCGAACCAACTCGGCGATGCATACATTCCCGGTGGGCGGTCCGCACTGCACCGCTATACGCAATTGTTCTCCGATGAAGATGGCAAGTTCACCGACCAAACCGGTGGCAAAGCCGAACGCATCCACACCGAGGCGCTCGATCAACTCTGTCGGCTGCACGCGATTATCAAGCAGGGCCGGGCGTACCTCACGAAACGGCTCGAAGACCCGGCGCTGCCCGTGCCGACCGATACCGCAATCGCTGCGTGGCTCGGCCATGCGTGGCAACTCGCGGAACTGAGAGCCGCCGGGTTGGTCGAAGCCAATACCGAACTCGTGCAACTCGCGTTCAATTCGCACGACGATCGTGCCCGCCAGGAGTTCATCGATACGGGAATCTGGATGACGCTCGGCAATGGCCGCATCCGCGTCACGCAGACACTACGCCCGTACAAAGCCGCGAAGCACATCAAGAGCGAAGATAGTTTCTTTCAGGTGGCGTGCGTCAAAGATTTGTGCGTTTACCCCGGTGGCGTGAACCCGCGAGTCCGCTGGGACGCCATGCTCCCGCGCCCCGCCGAGCCGAAAGACCTCGCAACGATTCGCGGGCATGGCCAAGCCGATTTTGCGGTGGCGATCAAGGAAGTCAAAGGTTCGCTCAAGGGGGCATTGGCGGACAAGACGCCGATCCTCGCACTGAACTTCAAGACGATCGGGCGCGTCGATGGCGCGTTCGTCGCCGAGGATGCGAAGGGCGAGCGGTTGGTGCTCACCGATGTCGGCATGGCGGAAGAGCCATCGAGTTGCCATCTGTTGCCGTTGCTGCCCGATGCGGCATTGACCGGCCAGACGCTGATCGCACGATTTCGCCACGACCTCACCAC
>JAYSKW010000131.1:0-1324 GCA_043726085.1 Limnoglobus sp. | reverse complement strand
ATCGCAAGTCGAATCGGCCATCGCCGAGATTCATTTGAGAGTGTATCTGTTACTGTATTCCCGCGGATCGTTTAACCCATCGGAGGAATTCGCGTGTTCGATCTCGCCAAAGTGCAAACTGCGATTCAGACTGCCGGTATCGACGGCTGGCTGATGTACGATTTCCGCGGCAGCAACATTCTCGCGCAGCGGGTGGTTGGGCTTGCGGAGAAGAAACTCTCGCGGCGTTGGTTCTACTTCGTGCCCGCCACCGGCGAGCCGAAGAAACTCGTTCATACGATCGAACCGGCGGCACTCGATAGCTTGCCGGGCACATCGAAAACGATCTATCGCACGTGGCAAGAACTCGAAGAAGGCGTCTGCCAAATCATCATCGGCATGGGCCGCGTCGCGATGGAGTATTCGCCGCGCAACGGCAACCCGTACGTATCGCGCGTCGATGCGGGCACCGTCGAACTCGTGCAGTCGTACGGCCCCGTTGTCGTCTCTTCGGGAGACCTCATTCAGCAGTTCGAGGCGACGTGGGACGACGAACAAGCGAAGTCGCACTTCGAGGCTGCCAAGCACACCGACTCCGCATACGGCGTGGCGTTCCAGTTCATCGCCGATGAGATTCGCGCGAAGGGCCAGACGACCGAATGCACGGTGCAGAAGCGAATTATGGAGCATTTCCACACGCACGGCCTGACGACGTACAGCCCGCCGATTGTCGGCGTCGGCCCGCACTCCGGCGACCCGCATTTCGAGCCGCTACCCGAACGCGATTCGCCGATCCGCAAGGGCGATTACGTGCTGATCGACCTGTGGGCCAAGATGAACCGCCCGCGTGCGGTCTATAGCGATCTCACGCGCGTGGCCTATGTCGGCGAGACGGTACCGGAAAAGTACGCGAAGATTTTCGACATCGTTGCCGCCGCCCGCGATGCCGCAATTCAGCGCGTGAGAGATGCGTTTGCCGCCGATGAGCCGCTGATGGGTTATCTCGTCGATCATGCGTGCCGCGAAGTGATCGAACGCGCGAAGTACGGGGCGAATTTCACGCACCGCACCGGCCACAACATCGGGCAGGAAGTCCACGGCAACGGTGCCCACATGGACGGCCTCGAGACCCGCGAAGATCGCTGCGTGATTCCCCGCACCTGCTTCAGTATCGAACCGGGAATCTACCTGCCGGAGTTCGGCGTGCGTTCGGAAATCAACGTCTACATCGACGCCGAACGCAAGGTCCACGTGACGGGTGGCGAATTGCAAACTGCCGTCTACACCATCATCGTTTGACAATCGCAAGTTCGACAGTCGTCGCGCTTTGAAGGAACGGAGCCCG
>JAYSKW010000130.1:0-1779 GCA_043726085.1 Limnoglobus sp. | reverse complement strand
TCGTCAGTTCGTCGGGTTGGCGACGATTGCGATAAAATACGACGGCCCCGTTGCGGAACGAACTGCCTTGTGCGGTGAGGATTTCGCGAACGAACTGGTCGTACGGCTTGTTCTTGCGGAACGATTCGCGGATCCAGGCATCGTAGTTGAACGTCGCCTTGATGCCCGCGTGATACGGGTTCGGCCGCAACAAGTCCGCCCACTTATTCGCCCAGAAATCGCCGTATTCTGGCCGTTCGAGGAGGCGATCGATCAGCGTGTCGCGCTTCTTCGGGTCGGTGTCTTTTAAGAACGCGGTCGACTCAGTGGGCGTCGGCAATCGGCCGATGACATCCAGATACGCGCGACGGTGAAACGTTGCATCGGGGCACGGGTCGGATGGCGTAATCGCGAGTTGCTTGAGCTTGTTCCAGACGTGGCCATCGATGAAGTTCTTGCGAGGTAGTGTCTCGTAATATTTCGCATCGACGGTACCCGGAAGCGGGATCAGGATGTTGCAGACGGCGAAGGTATTTTGGAACCGCGCCATCACGGCGGCCTCGCCGGGTAGCGGCCCCGCAACGATTTTGCCGAACGCATCGACGGCGGCATAGGTGCTGTCGTTCGATTGAAACTGCGACATCCGCGTCACATCTTCGGTGCTGCCATCGGAGTAGGTGGCGGTGATTTGTAGCGGAACCGTCGTGCCGAAGGTCATAATCCGTTCGCGCGGAAGTACCGCGATACCGACGAGCTTCGCGGCGGTTGTCGGCGTGCGTGGGGTGCCCGATGCGATCCACTGTTTCAGCGTTGCGTAGTTCGGGTCGTCCTTCGGCAGTTTCTTGCCGCCACCGTGTGGGACTTCGCCGCTCGCTTTCCGCAACAGCAAACTGAACTCGGGGTTCGCGGGGAACAACCGCCGCCCACGGGCTTCCTCGGTGATGGCCGCGAAGTCCGCATCGGGGTCGTATGCGAGCAGCGAAAGCGAGAAGCCGTTCTGCCCGCGTGCCTTACCGTGACACGCCCCGGCATTGCAGCCGAACCGCGTGAGGATCGGTTGAATGTCGCGCTCGAACGTCGGTTCGCGCGCCAACGAAAGCGACGGCGTGCCAAGGAGTACGAGTAGTATCAAAATCTTTGGCATGTCTAACCGAGCTTATAGATAACGATCTTGTTGTGGCCGACGGCGACGATCGAATCGAAGGCGTCGGTGACGGCGAAATCGTGAACGTGCATCGGCACTTTTTCTTGCTTGATGACTTTCTTCCCCGCGACATCGATCGCGATCAGGAAGCCTTCGCCCGCGCCACCCGCACCGAGTAGCCACGAGCCATCGGGTGCAAATGCGAGCTTGTTTACCAGCCCTTGCGACTTATCCGCGACGATCTCGGCAAGTGGCTTCTTCGCCTTCCAGTCGAAGAGTTCGACTCGAGCCTTCGCTTCGAGGTGATCGATGTTGCCGATCTTCCCCGTGCCGCCGACCGCGAGAATGGCGTTGTCCGGCGAGAACGCCACCGAGCGAACGCCGCCGATCGAGTGGAGCCGTTGGGCTTTGTCCCAGGTGTACATAACCGGGGCCTCAACCGCGGCAAGTTCCTTGCCGCTGTTCGCATCCCACACGACGACGTGGCCCACTTTGTCGCCCGTCGCGATCAGCGAACCATCGGGGGAAAACGCAACCGCGTATAGCATCGAGACATAGTTGTTCGGCGTCTTCTCGGCATGGCCACGCAGTTCGCGAATCAGCGTACCCGTGGTGGCATCCCAGAGTTTGCAAACCATGTCGTCCGCAATGCTCGC
>JAYSKW010000129.1:0-12523 GCA_043726085.1 Limnoglobus sp. | reverse complement strand
CGTTGTACCGCAGCGAAAAGGGACAATGGAACGCCTATTGGGACCGAATTCTCGCGTGTTGAACAAATGTCCCACCAACAAATGTGACGCCTACCCACCAACTACCATCTCTGGATCGTCCGCAGAATCGCCTTTTTGGATAGATTCGAGCAGTAGGAAATGGGCAGGACGAACACCGCTTTGAGTTCGTCGGCATTGCCATACGACGCAAGGTTTACATATGCCAATCGCGCCACTTCAAAACGCTCAAGCGAGGTAGCGTAAACCGAAAAACGTCGACTACGACTTTCGCCCGTAGAAGCGGTTTGCGAGAACGCTCTCGGCGGCGATGCCGATCAGCACCGCGATCAGGAGCCACGGGAAGAGATCGAGGGGTTGGTTGAACTTCGAGGCGAGCACGTCGCGGAGTTTCAGGTCTTTGCCGATCGGCACGACGCTGTTCGGCCCGAAGAGATTTTCGATCGCCTCGGCAGGGACTTTGTCGAGCGTGCTCTCATCGGCGGGGGCGTTCAAACTGAAACCCTCACGCCATTTCAGCGCATCGATCGTCAGCAAAAAGTTACCCGTATTCTGGGCGTTCGCGGCAGGCAGGCGATACTCGGTCTGGTTGTCGGCCAACTCCACTTCCGCATCGCGACCCGAGAAGCCTCGCCCTTCGAGCCGTAGTTTCGTGCCCGCTTTGCGTTCGCCACGCGGCAATGCCACCGGCACGATTTGCCCGCTGACGAAGTTAAAATTCGCATCGGTCGGATCGCCCGCCATGTAGCGTAACACCTGGTTCGGGATCGCAACCGCCCACGAATTGCCGACGTCCCAGTAATCGTTCCACGCTTCGAGCGGATTCTTTTGCGTGTCGAACCGCGTCGTGAACAGCAGCACTTTGCCACCCTTGGTGCCGACGTTGCGCTCAAGTAATGCGGGGCGTTGTTTCGCGGCATCATCGTCGTCGTCGTACTTCACGATGACGGTGCCTTCGGGGGCGCGTTCGACGTCGAAGTAACGCAGAACGCGACGCGGATTGACGAGAATATCGATGTTGCCCTGGAGTTTCCACTCGATGAACGGCGCGAACAACGGATGGCGAAGCGTGTCGTAATTCACGAGCCAGGAGACGCCACGCGAACGGTCGTATGCGGTCGGTGCTTTCGGATCCTTCGGCACCTCGGGTTTCGGGAACGTTGTCGCGTCGATGGTGTCTTTCTTCAGCGAACCGGGCAGTAACCGGCCCGCTTCCGCATCGGTCGTACTGTAACTCGCGATCCGCGCATCGGGGCCGGGCATGACGAGCAACTTCCCGCCAGACTCGACGTACGTGCGCAGTTTCGGCCACAACCGCACGGGGTCCGCCACGCCGAGCAGGCAGACCGCTTCGTAGCCGGTCAGGTTCGGAACTTCATCCGCGAGCTTGACTTCGCAATCGAACTCGCCCTTCACCGCGTGCGATAACTGCCACATATCCGCATCGGAGATCTTATCCGTCAGCGTGAGAATCTTGCGCGGCTCGGCGACCTTGAACGTGAAGAAACGAATGTTGTCCGCGGCCAGTTTGTCCGCGTTTTCGAGGCGAATTTCGACCTGATGCACGCCCGGTGTCAACTGCGTGCCATCGAGCAAGAACGAGACGCCCTGGCTCGCCCCGCTTGAGACTTTGACCAGTTTCTTTTGCTCAGGCATGTTCGGCATCGTCGTGATGCGGCAATTCACCGTCGCTTCGACTTCCGGCCCGGTCACCGCAATCGTCGCGTTCAACAGCACCGGCTTGCCTTGCGGAATGATCTGCGGTTTCAGTTCGATACCGGTGATTGCTACGTTCGCAGGTTCGTCGATTCCGACATCGACGAACAGGTGCGACACGGCGGGCGGCGGGATGCTTTCGCGGAGTTTCTTGAGGTCGTCGGTGCGGGTGGCATCCCAACAGGCAGCGGTGCGATCCGAGAACACCGCCACAAGCCGCGACATCGGCTCGGCGACTTCGCTTTCCTGATCGACCGTTTTCAGAAGCTGATACGCATTCGCAATCGACGCCGTCACCGGCACCGCTACGCCCTTCGGTTCCTTCATCGCTTCGAGCTTCTTACGCGCATCGCCGATCGACACTTCCCAACTGCCCCCCGCATCGGCGGGATCGAGGATCGCGACTTTGGAACCGCTCGGCAGATCGTCCAATAGTTCGAGCGCTCGCCGTCGCGCTTCATCGAGCCGACTGCGGTCGTTTGCGGTGTACCCCATACTCGGCGACGTATCGACGATCATCGCCACCGCGACCGGTTGTTCGCCGGAGAAATTGATACCGCCAAAGTCGCCGGTCAGCGACGGTTGATAGAGTGCCAAGCCGAACAACGCGATGAGCAGCATTCGCAATAGCAACAGAAAAAAGTGCCGTAACCGCATCTTTCGCTGGTTGATGCGCCGCTTCTGTTGCAGGAATCGAATCGCGGGAAAGACGAGCCGCTTCGGCTCTTGCTTCATGATGAGGTGAAGCAGAATCGGCAGCCCGACCAACATCGCCGTTGCCAACAGGATCGCGTGCATAGTGACAATATACAGACCGAAACATCTTCGTTTAGCCGCGACGCGGGGGCATTGGGAAGGGCGACGAGAATCGTATCCTCCAGAATTTCCATTTACGCTTGGATTTGGCGACGGCACTTAGGTTACTATGCACACTGCCCGCCTGCCTGTTTCGCATCCCCCGCTCTCCCACTGCGAGGGTCTCGATGATGTTCCTGCGATTTGTTGCGACGATTCTGATCGTCTGCGGTTCGTTCGCGTTCGTTCGCGCCGCCGAAGCAGATGGCGATTACGCGCGCGACATCCAGCCGATTTTGAAGGAGCGTTGTTACGCCTGCCACGGGGCGCTCAAGCAGAAGGGCGGGCTGCGCGTCGATTCAGTTAGCGGACTTCTCAAAGACGGCGACAATGGGCCATCTGTGGTTGCCAATAAACCCGCAAACAGCCCGATACTCGACCGTATCGCCGACCCCGACGCCGCGACGCGGATGCCCCCGGAAGGACCGGCGCTGACTCCGAAGCAGATCGCGATCGTGAAAGCCTGGATCGAACGCGGCGCGAAAGCCCCCGCGAACGACGCACCCGAAGAAGACCCGCGCAACCACTGGGCGTTCCAGCAACCGGTTCGGCCAAAGGTCGTTGGCACGCTTAACCCGATCGATGCGTTGTTGAATGGAGAGCGAGTGAAACGCGGGTTGACCGCCGCCGAACCGACCGACAAAGCGACGCTGTTACGCAGAGTTCACTTGGATCTCACGGGGCTGCCGCCAACGTTAGAAGAACAGCGCGCGTTTCAAAAAGACACTGCACCGGAAGCCTACGAGCGAGTCGTCGATCGTCTGCTGGCGACTCCGCAATACGGCGAACGGTACGGTCGCCACTGGATGGACGTGTGGCGATACTCGGACTGGTACGGGAGGCGTTCGGCTCCCGATGTGCTGAACAGTTACGGCCAAATTTGGCGGTGGCGCGATTGGATGATTCGCGAACTCAACGGCGATCGCGGCTACGATTCGATGGTTCGCTCGATGCTGGCCGCCGATGAAATGACGCCGACCGACGATGCGAACTTGGTCGCGACGGGCTTCGTCGTGCGGAATTTCTATCGCTGGAATTACAACAACTGGATGCGCGACAGCGTCGAACATACCTCGAAAGCATTTCTCGGCCTCACGTTCAATTGCTGCCATTGCCACGATCACAAGTACGATCCGATTTCGCAGGAAGACTACTTCCGCTTTCGAGCGATCTTCGAGCCGTTAGAAATTCGCCACGACCGCTGGCCCGGCGAAGCCGATCCGGGCGTGTATCCCAAATACAACTACACGGCTGCGTATCCGCCGATCAAGAGCGGGATGGTTCGCGCCTACGACGAAAAACCCGACGCGCTCACGCACTTCTACACGGGCGGCGACGAGCGGAACAAAGTGAAGGACAAGCCGCCGATTCCGCCCGGCATGCCGAAGTCAATCGTCGGGCCATCGTTCGATTTGAAGGTGATCGACCTGCCGCCGGAGGCTTGGTATCCCGGGCTAAAAGCGTTCGTTCGTCAGGAGGAACGCGACAAACGTACGACAGCAATTCGCGCCGCCAATGCCGCATTGAAGGCCGCCACTGATGCGACGATTCAGGCCGTCACAGCCACTGGTATTCCCGACGCAAAACTGTTTGGCGCGCTACCGGCAATGGTGTTGACGATGCCGCCGATCCGTATGGCCCGCGCCGCAGCGGCCGAGACGTTGCTGAAGGTCGCACACGCGAAACGCCGTGCGGCACAGACCGATCTCTTGCAACTCCAGGCACGCATCGCGGCCGACGATGTCATTTACCTGGGGGTGAAAGGCGACGCGAAAGTACTTTCTATTTCTGCGAATTTAGCCGAACGCGAACATCGACTGTCGTTGGCGCTCGTCGCGCAAGCGCAGGCGACGGAGACGAATGCGCCAGTGGCGTCATCGAACGCGCTCGCCGCATCGCGCGATCTCTTCCTTCCCCCTTCGACGACGTATGCGCCGATCAGCCCGCAATACTCGAAGACGAGCAGCGGCCGGCGGTCGGCACTCGCCAACTGGATCACCAGCCCCGAGAACCCGTTGACCGCGCGGGTGGCTGCCAACCACATTTGGACGTGGCACTTCGGGCGTCCGCTCGTTGCGACGCCGAGCAACTTCGGCCGCAACGGCAAGAAGCCCACGCACCCCGAACTCCTCGATTGGCTGGCCACCGAACTCGTACGATCCGGCTGGAAAATGAAGTCGATCCATCGCACGATTGTCACGTCGCAAGCGTACCGGATGCGATCGAGCGGTGGCGTTCCCGCGAATGCAAAGATCGACCCGGACAACGTGTTCCTCTGGCAGTTTCCGACGCTCCGCGTCGAAGCCGAAGTCGTCCGCGATAGCTTGCTCCACGTGGCGGGCGATCTCGATACCACGATGGGCGGCCCGGAACTTCCGCAAGATCAAGGATTGATATCGCGTCGTCGTAGCCTGTACTTTTCGCACCACGGCGAAGCCCGCATGGAGTTCCTCGAACTATTCGATGTGGCGAACCCGTGCGATGCGTACGTTCGCTCGACATCGATTCTTCCGCAACAAGCCTTGGCGATGAGCAACAGCGACCTGGCACTCCGGCAGTCGCGAACCTTGGGCGCGAAGTTATGGAAAGCGACCGAAGCCGAGAAAGACCGCGAGGCCGCATTCGTCGCGATGGCATTCGAGCGGGTACTCAGCCGACCAGCGAAAGACGCCGAGCGCAAGGCCGCCACCGCGTTTCTGGCCCGGCAATGCAAGCTCTTCGTCGAAAGCAAACTCGCCGCCGACCCGCACGAACGCTCCCGCGAAAACCTCATCCACGCGCTGTTCAACCACAGCGACTTCGTTACCGTACGCTGAAATTGCACTCGGACAATACATGAGACAAGCTGGTAACCGTTCACGGAGTATTTTTTTTGCTTTGAACCATCTGGTTTTGTAGGTCGGGTCGAAGCTTTGAGAGGCCCGACAGTGCATTCACGCGACGATTCCGAACCGTACGGGTTTTAGTCGCGGATACTCTGTCGGGCCTCATCGCAAAGCCTCTTCGGCCGCGACCTACGGGTTCTGATAGATGGAATACAATCGATCCCGTGAACGGTTACTTTGCCTCAAGTGAACCACAACAGATGACCCGCAATGTAGTGTTAAGGTTGGATCCGTTACACAATATAAAGTTGGTATCGACATGTGGATGGAAATCAGCGAATTGATTAGCTCGCCCGCATTTAAGACGGTCGTAACTGGGTTCTCAGTTGTGACGCCAGTACTCGGTATCGTATGGTGGCTAGCCAGTCGGTTCTCTCGCGAACGCATTCTCGGGTTGAAGCGCGACAAGGCTTCACTCGAGAATCATTTGAATGAAGTGCAAGCGTCGTTGGAACACGAGAAATCGTCGAACCAACTTTTGCGAAAAGACAGGGAAGCGACGAAAGTCGATGTCGTTGCCAACGAGGAACAACTGGCAGCGGCGCGCGAATCCCAACGAAGGCTCATGCCCTACTACCAAGCCTACCATCGGATCAAGCCGCGCTACGAGCATTTGAAAGCGTTGTTCTTGAGCGAGCGGGCGATGACGGGCGTACTCTCGCAGCGCGTCGGCGCGACCGATCAATCGCTGGCCGAGTTGCAAATTGACTTGGAAAGCAGGCAATTGGAGCTGGATCGCTCCGCTCGCCGCGTTCGTAAGGCGCTGAAGTTGCAGGGCAACTTGTGGGCCGCGAAGGCACTTCAAGCGGTTCCGAAGTTTCGCCCGTTAGACATCCGCAAGCGGGCGATTATCTCGGTTCTCAACCTGAAAGGGGGCGTCGGAAAGACAACCATTACGGCCCACCTCGGTACGTCACTCGCACGTCGCGGCTATCGCGTTCTATTGGTCGACTTGGATCTGCAAGGTTCGTTAACCCAAATGATGATTCCGTACGATAAACAATCGCAGTTGGCGGCCGACAACCGTTTAGTGCATCACTTCATGACGAAGTCCGCGATCGACAAAACGGAAAAGTTACTGGATTACGCGCAGACGATTTTTGAGTTTCCCGCAAGCGGTGGCATGGTCGGCTTGATATCTGCGAGCGACGACCTGGCGTATGCGGAACTCTCGCTCACGTTGAGTTGGTTACTTCGACACGGCGAACGCGACAATCGATTCCTGCTTCGCAAAGCCCTTCACATATTGGGCGCGTATCAACAATACGATATCGTGCTGCTCGATTGTCCGCCGCTCGTGAACATCTCGTGTATCAACGCACTCTCGGCGAGCGACTATTTACTAACGCCCGTGAATCTCGGAAGCCGTGCCACGAGTCGAGTACCCGTGTTGCTAAAACGATTTTTAAACGACGAACGATTTCGACGGCATATCAACCATCAATTAAAAGTCCTCGGGCTGGTGGCGAACCGAACGTACCGCGAGGATTTCACCGCCGCAGAGCGCGAAGAATGGGCGCAGCTGGGAGTATTGTGTCGCGATGTATATGGGCAAGACGTCAAGCGATTCGCGACGTCCATCCCGCAACTGAATCGCGAGATTCGCGAAAACGAGACGTTCTTCAACCCACCTCCACTCAACGGGAAATTAGCGAAAATATTCGATCAGTTAGCCGCAGAAATCGAACAGGAGTTACCGAATGAATGTCGTCGTAATGCAACAGCACTTTCGTGAGTTGTCGACGCTAATACGGAGTGCCGGTGCCGCGAGTAAACTCGTCGATGAGTTTCTTGCAGTCGCGACGGCACTCGAACCGTTTCGCGATCACTCGGTGGGTACGTTCGCCAGCTTTTTGGTCCGTGCGGACGAGTTCGACAAAACGGGCAAAGTGACCGTTACGGCAACGAAGTCGAAACGCGAGACCGCGCCCAAAGCACCGAAGGTAAGCAAGCCGAGCGATGTCGAAATCCTCAATCGTCTGACGACGCTCTTTCAAGGAATACTCAACCCGAATTTGACGAACGAAACGATCGACAGCGAGTTATTGCTCGTCGATCAATTGAAAGGCGCGGGGTTACAGACGCTTGCTACCGAAGTGGGTATCGGCGAGAAAATTAAAAAGTTTAAAGTGCCAGACAAGAAGGCCGCCATCAAACAAGCGATTCGCGATCGTCGCGGAATCTTTCACCGCGCGGATTATTAATTAATTAACGGCATGGGTTTAAATTCCGGTTGCAGTTTTGCCGGAAAGAACCACCGAAACTTTGATTCCGGCGTGGATTGGAGCCATCAAAATCGGACGTAAGTCGTTGGTGGGTTAGGTTGGTTCCGAAATTCGGGCATGAGTCCAGGGATGGGTGGGTGGGTAAGTGGTGGAATCATTCCCTGCTACCCAAAATCGCCGCGGAATCTTTCACCGCGCGGTTTATTAACTGTTTTGCAGAAAGAGATACCCATGAAACGTCGCGAGTTTTTGGCGGATGTCGGCTTCGGGTTTACGGGGCTGGCACTCGGTACGATGTTGCACCGCGATGGAGTGGTGCGCGCGGATGCCGAGTTGCCGCATCGACTGCCCGATGGCAAACCGCACTTCGCACCGAAGGCGAAATCGGTGATCTGGGTATTCCTCTCGGGTGGCGTCAGCCACCTCGAAAGCTTCGACCCGAAGCCGGCGTTGAACAAGTATGCGGGGAAATCGTTTTCCGATACGCCGCACGCCGACCCGCTGAAGTCGCCGCTGTTCGTGAAGCACTCGCGTGATGTCGTCGGGGGAACGCGACCGTACCCGAAGATTTTCCCCATGCAGGTCGGCTACAAGAAGCACGGTAACCTCGGCATGGAGGTCGCCGATTGGTGGCCGCACCTCGCCTCGAATTGCGACGACATGGCATTCGTGCGTTCGATGTACACCACGGACAACGACCATAATGCCGAATTTCAGATGCACACGGGGCGGCACTTACTCGACGAACAACAACCCGTTATCGGTTCGTGGGTGAATTACGGCCTCGGTACGCTCAACGAAAACCTGCCGCAATTCGTCTTCCTCGGCAAAGCGCAAGACCCGCGCGTGAAGAAGAACTTCGCACCGGATTATCTCGGGCCGCGCTACGGTGGCGTCGAACTGTCGCTCGACCCGAAGGCCCCACTGCCGTTTGCCGCACGGGGTGCAGGCGTGCTGCCGCAAGAGCAACAAAATCAGTTTGAGTTCGTAAACGAACTCAACGAACTCGCTGCGGTGGAGTACCCCGCCGACGAACAATTACGGGCGCGGATCAAGGCGTATCAGCTCGCGTTCCGTATGCAGAAAGCGGTGCCCGAGGTCTTGGACCTCAGCAAAGAAACCGCCGAGACGCACAAGCTGTACGGCATCGACAACCCGACGACGGAAGTCTACGGGCGAAGGTTGCTCGCCGCACGAAAGCTGGTGCAGGCGGGCACCCGCTTCGCGCTCGTGTACCTCAGCGATTTCGGCGAATGGGATTCGCACATGGACCTGAAAAACCTCCACGCACGCAGTGCGGGCCGCGTCGACAAGCCACTCGCCGGACTGATTCGCGACTTGAAACGAACCGGCCTAGATAAGGACGTCCTCGTTGTCTGTTGCACCGAATTCGGGCGGACGCCGGGACTGGAAGTACGCGATGCGTACAAAGTTCCCACCGGGCGCGACCACCATCCACACGGCTTCACCGTCTGGTTTTATGGTGCGGGAGTCAAACGCGGAATCATCCACGGGGCAACCGACGAATTCGGCTTCCATGCCGTCGAGCATCCGCACTACGTCACCGACATTCACGCAACGGTGTTGGATCGCCTCGGACTCGATCCGCGACGCCTCGACATCCCCGGCCGCAAACGACTCGAAGTCGATTACGGCAAACCGATTCGCGAAATCTGCACGTAAGTCGTTTTCCAAAAGGACTCTCCATGAACCGCATCGTTGCCGTGTGTTGTCTTCTCGTTGCGACGTCGGCGTTCGCCGACGATCCGATCTTCGTTGCCGGTGCCAAGCTCACCGTCGAGTCGGCTGTCGGTGCGGGTGGCGAAGGCCCCGCGTGGGATCCCGAACTCGGCTTGTTTAGTAGTGGAAATGGCCACATCAATCGGCTGAGCCGCGACGGCAAGAGTACGATTTTCCGCAAAGATGCCGGCACGAACGGCTTGCTGTTCGATCGCGATGGCACACTGCTCGCCTGCGAACCCGAGCAACGGCGCATCACGCGCACATCGCGCGATGGCAAGGTCACCGTGCTGACCGATTCCTTCGGTGGCAAGAAGTACAACCACACCAACGACCTCACACTCGATTCGCAAAACCGCATCTACTTTTCCGATCCGCGCTACGGCCCGCGCGACGACATGCAACAGCGCAACGACAAAAACGAGACGTACGAAGGCGTCTACCGCGTCGACCCCGATGGCAACGTTGCCCGTGCGATTGGCCGCGAAGTCGAACGTGCGAATGGCGTGCTGGTGTCGGCGGACGACAAATATCTCTATGTCGCGGACAATAACAACGACCTCGGCGGCGCGCGAAAACTCTGGCGATTCGACCTCAAACGCGATGGCAGCGTCGATCTCAAAAGCCAGAAGCTCCTCTACGACTGGGGCAAAGGGCGCGGCCCCGATGGCCTGAAGCAAGACGCAAAAGGACGACTCTACGTGGCGGGTGGCCTGAACAAACCGAACCCTCCTTCCGAACCGGCCACCGACGTCAAGGGTGGCATCTACGTGCTGAGTAACGAAGGCAAATTGCTCGATTTCCTACCCGTGCCGACCGACGAAGTGACGAACTGCGCCTTCGGTGGCGAAGACCGCATGTCGCTATACATCACCGGTGGCGGCACGATCTATCGCATCCGCACGACGACCGCCGGCCACGTCGTTTGGCCCATCGCGAAGTAAAGTCAGGTTTCGTATCGGCTACGCTGCCCCCGGCGGATTCTATAAAATCTCAGGACATCCTACTGAGGGCTATCGCCATGACCGAACCGACGCCGCTTGCCAACTACCAGTCGTATAAGAACCTGCCGCCGCTGGCGGGGCTTTGCACGATTGAGGACGCGATTCAACCGGGGATGTCGGTCGAGGAGTGCGTGCGGCGGTTGAAGCGCTTTCACTATTGTTTCGTTCGATTGCACGCGATTTTGACGGCGCGAATCACGGCGGAGCCGATTTACGAACTGAAGATGGCGTATTCGCATCATGCGTATTTATGTGCGGAACACGTTACGGCATTGCGGCAACGCATCTCCGAGATGCGAGAACCGCCGCTCGGGCTGGAAGTCGTACCGCACCCTGCACTCGAAGCCTTTTTCGACGAAATTCGCAACGCACCCAGTACCGAGGAGATCCTGTTTGGCATCTACTCGCGGGCGGTGCCGGCACTCCTTGAAGCGTGCGAGCGCTACATTCGCGATACGCACCCGCTCGCCGATGCACCTTCGCGGCGCATCTTGCGGTTCGCGCGGCTCGAACTGTGCGACCTCATCGAATTCGGCCAACCGGCCGTCGTCGAATTGCCACTCGCGAACTCGACGGCGTGGAACACGTTGCTCGAAAATCTGCTCGAATTCGCGGGCGGCGTCGATGGCCGGAATCCCGTCGATGAGCCGAACCTCCCGCGTATCTATTCAAATAGTACTTACACGTACGATCCGATACCGAAACGCGACGAGCGCTTCCAGGATTTGTGGAACCAGGGCGTGAATGCGGAGGCGTTCCTTTATTCAAAGGCGTATCCGCCGAACGCCAAGGCACTGATGATGATGTACAAGCGCATTCGCGAAATTGACGTGCCGGAAATGATGGCGAGCATCATCGTGCAGACCCCCGGCAAGCCATGGAATTACTACCGCGATATGTCGCGTCAACTCTGGGACGAAGCCCGACACGCGATGATGGGCGAAGTCGGTTTCGTCGCGCTCGGCGTCGATTGGACGCAAGCCCGCATCACGTACAACTGGTCGTATCGGTTGAACACCGAATGCACGCCGCAAGAGCGCCACGCGGTACTGTTCTTCATCGAGCAGGGGTTGATGCCGAAGAGCGGAAAACGCTACGAATACGAGGTGGCGCACGAATCGGGCGTGCCGATCATGGGTACTATTCAGGACTTCGATTGGGCGGACGAAGTGCTGCACAGTCAGATCGGTCGGCAGTGGCTGGTGCCCGAATACGGGGGCCTGCTACCTGCAATGAAGTACGGCGACGAATGTTGGAGCCGCATCCTCAGCAACTGGGCGACGGTCAAGGAAAAGGGCCTGACGGCGCACGAAAATTGGTGGCCCGTAATCTATCAGCAAGCCTGTATCGCCGCGAAGCGAGTACCCGACCAGCAAGTATTAGACTTCGCAGAGACCTACGAAGCGAAGCGAGCCGACGTCCATCGCGGCGGCCTAGTCGGCGGCGAGTGAACAGTAGAAATCGGCTACGAACTGAAAACTATTGCCGATCTGTAAGTGGAGTATTTCCACAGCAGATTGGCTTTCATTTTGTAAGCGAGCTATGAATGTTGGGGTATATGATGTTGTGCCTTCAATTTAACTGACCGGCGCAAAACCCATAATCGCTCATTTGGGTAGCACCGTACGATTCAGCGTAGGCCGGAAAACCCAGGCGAAACCGCGGGACTATTTCGACAAATTCTTCGCGCAGTTCCTGGACTCCGTTCTAGCATTGGGCAGAGTTAACGACTTAGCTTGTCACCACCGCACGGAGCATAACGATGCTCAGCTTGACGATACTTTCCCTGACGATCGCTTTGACCCTCGCATCGCTCGCCATCTTGTGCGTCGTTGCGACTCGCGAATCGGTACTTAGCCCGGCAATGGTCAACCCGTTCTGCACGCCGACCGTCACCGACCCGACCTCCGAGACCATGCCCATCTCAGCGATGGACAATACGCTCGCCGGCGACTGGCAGACGGTCGAACTCTCGAACCTGTCGCACGTCGAAGACTTGCTGGACAATTTGGAAATTCACAACATCCGCCACAAAGAAGTCGAAATCCTCGGTAACGACAAGTTCGTCGTCCGCTGGCGT
>JAYSKW010000128.1:0-1271 GCA_043726085.1 Limnoglobus sp. | reverse complement strand
CAAAGCCTCTGGCGAAATGCGGCACCGCGTCGAGACGATTTCGCCGGGCAATCGCGTCTTCGTTAGCACCTTCCACAGCTTGGGCGCGAGGCTGCTTCGGCAGTATGCCGACCGGCTCGGGATCGACAAGAACTTCACGATCTACGACACCGATGACCGCAATAAACTCGTCAAGCAAGCGCTCGAAGCGCTCAACATGGACGATGTGAAATTTACGCCGGAACGCATCGGCGGGGCGATCAGCAAAGCGAAGAATCAGCTACAGACGCCGAAAGAGTTCGAGCGTACCGCGAACGACTTCCTCAGCCAGACCGTGGCGAAAGTCTACTACGGCTACGAGAAGCGATTGCGGGCCGCGAACGCGATGGACTTCGACGATTTACTATACCTGCCCGCGCTCGCACTTCGGCACAACGAGGAACTGCGTGCCGAACTCGATGCGCGATTTCGCTACGTCCTCATCGACGAATATCAGGACACGAACTCCGCGCAGTACGAGATCGCACGCCGACTTTCGATCAACTATCCGAACCTCTGCGTCGTCGGCGACCCCGATCAAAACGTCTACCGGTGGCGCGGATCGGACATCACGAACATTCTCAACTTCGAGCGCGACTTCCCCGGCGCGCGGGTGATTACGCTCGAGCAGAATTTCCGCAGCACGCAGGCTGTGATTGCCGCCGCGAACTCGCTGATCGCGCACAATAAGCTCCGCAAAAAGAAGTCGCTGATTACCGAGAACCCCGGTGGCGAGCCGGTGCGGATTCTCTCGTTCGAGAACGGACTCGACGAAGCGGAAGGCGTGGTCATCCGCATCAAGAAAACGATCGAGGAAAAGAAACATCGCTACCGCGACCACGCGATTTTCGTACGGATTAACGCCCTAACGCGCTCGCTCGAATCGGCGTTCATCAAGCACGGCGTGCCGTTCCAGATCGTGAAAGGCCTCGCGTTCTTCGAGCGAAAAGAGAACCGTGACGTGCTCGCGTACCTGCGGCTGATCGTCAACCCGGCGGACACGGTTTCGTTTTACCGCGTGGTCAACGAACCAACGCGCGGCATCGGCAAAACCAGCCTCGACCGCCTAACCGCCTATGCAGAGAGTCACGAAATCGGCCCGATGTCGGCAGCGGGTCAAGTCGCGAAAATTACGGATATTAAAGGCAAAGCCGCGACGGGACTCAAAGACTTCGCGCGCATCATTACCGACCTGCGAGCCTCACTCGAACTGCCGCCGCACGAAGTCATTCGGCTCGTGCTCGATAAGTCCG
>JAYSKW010000127.1:0-29744 GCA_043726085.1 Limnoglobus sp. | reverse complement strand
GTCATCGCGGGGGAAGCCGGTCCGTGCGGATTGCTCATATTCGGTGCAAAAGCCAAGGTCGTACGATCGAAAGCCAATGCTTTGGGTATACGACCGAACGCCACGCCGGGCCATCGAAATACCGTCACCCGACGCGGCAATTTGCGGAGACTGGGTGATCCAAGACGCATCCTCTTCGTTTAACCGCGCCGCGCAGGCTTTGGTATGATGGACCGCACCAGCCAAACCACGCCGTAGCGGGATGTCAACATGACCGTCCAGGTATTCGTCTCATCGACATTCAAGGATTTGGAAAAACATCGTGCGCGAGCGATAGACCAACTCCGGAATAGTAGATTTCACGTTGATACGATGGAAGACTGGCCACCGGACACCGAAGAAGCAATCACATTCAGCCTCGAACGGATTCGGCCGTGCCAATTGTGCGTGCTGCTGATCGGCTTTCGCCGTGGCTTTGTGCCCGAAAGTGCGAATCTGAGTATCACTCAGCAAGAAATCGCCGAGGCGGAGCGGTTGGGCATTCCCGTACTTCCGTTTTTGCTGCATGAGAATGTTAAGAAATGGTCGTTCGACGAACGAACAACGGATCCAGAAGTGGCCGTGTGGCGACACAAGTACCGATCCCGCGCAGGCAATGACCAATCCCACTTTCGCGCGGATCCCAAGTCGCTCGACATCCTGCCGGCGATCATGAATTGGCTGCAACACCAAGAATCTCGCGCACGAATGAAAGACTACCTCGCCCAAATTCAAGCGGCAAACAGCACGATCCACTTCCTCGGATTGCCGCCACTGAAAGAAGCACCGACCAAGTACGGAAAGCCCGATATGGACATCGCCGACCAGTTCGTCGAACCGGGTTTGTCGACCGAGTTCATCAGTCCCGATTCGGATCCGGAAAATTGGAAAGGCTACGCGCCGCTGTTGCAAGCGGTGTCAGAGAAGAAGCGGCTCGTTGTGCTGGGCGATCCGGGAACGGGGAAATCGACGCTCGTCAAATGGATCGCGTGGAACCTGGCATCCTCGATGCCGAACGCATGGAAGGCCGCGCTCGGCGATTGCGTTCCGTTACCGTTCGTGCTGCGCGACCTCGAAATCAATCGGGACATCACGTGGGACCGATTGCTCGACAAGTTCCTGACCCACTCCGCGCACGGCCTACTCACCCGAGGCCAACTCGACGATCTGCTTCGCACGGGAAAAGTGGTTTTGCTCATCGACGGTTTGGATGAAATCGGCGATGTGAAGACTCGCGAGAGGCTTCGCGATGCGATCTGGCGAGGAATGGATGCTACCTCCGAGTGTCGGTGGTTACTGACTTCGCGTAACGCGGGTTACAGTGAGGTAGTATTCGATTCCTGTCCTGAAGCCAAGTTTGATCCGATGCCACCGAATGCGACACGAAAATTGACCGATGTCCGCCACGTCGTTCCGTTTGATGATGCGCGAATTGCAGACTTCACGAAGAGGTGGTACGCCATTCGCGAAGTCGACACGTACAAGGCGAAGCGAGAAGCCGAGAATCTGACGAAGGCGATTCACCGGGACCGCGATACGGTGCGGTTGGCGCGGATTCCGAACCTGCTCACGATCATGTCGATGATCTATCGCATCGAGTCGGACCTGCCGCACGGCAAAGCGAACCTGTACGAAAAAATCTGCACCGCCTACCTTGAAACGATCGACAAGTATTATCGGATTTTATCTACCGAAGACTCGACGACGCAGAAGAAAAGCTGGCTCGGCGAACTCGCGTTCCGGATGCAACAGAACCGCGTTCGGGCCAAAAATGATGATGAGCGGGAAGCGGCGGTTGTGGCGGATCGTTCGCTCCTTTGCGAATGGCTGAAGCATGCGATGCCGAAGGCTAAAGATGACTCCGATGCGCCTGCGAAGTTTTTGGACCGCATCAAACTCCGTAGCGGATTGATGATCGAACGCGCCCCCAACCGGTTTGCTTTCGCGCATCTTTCCTTTCAGGAGTTCTTCGCAGCGATCTACCTCGCCGAATGGGTGCGCTCCGATGAATGGCTGGAAAACGAAGGCATTCCAGCGGGTACCACGGCGAAAGATCTGGGGTTATACGCCCAAGAATCGGACTGGCGCGAAGTCCTGGTATTTCTCTTCGAGTTGTTGGCCGAGCTAAAACCCGCACGGAAAAAGAAAGTTCGCGACGCGGTATTCGGTGCGAATTGGGAAGCCGTCTCGGGAAGTGAAAAACAATCGGGTTCTGCTGCAATCTTGTTAGCGCGGCTGGCGATCGATCCGCAATCTGGCTGGAATGACGATACCCGCGAAGCCGCGATCCGAGCTGCGCTCGGCTGGGTCGTCCGACGACAACAAAAGCAAATGTACGATTTTTCGTGCCCCGTCGTGTTGAAAGCACTTCTTGATGGCGAAACTGCCTGTTCAAATTCACGACTTGTGAATCTCGTCGAAATATTCAACCAAAATCAAGGGACTTTCATGTCCCTTAACCACACGGGCGTGTCAGACCTGACGCCGCTCGCCGGACTCGAGAAACTGACGCTTTTGTCCTTAGAAAACACGGAGGTGTCGGACCTGTCACCGCTCGCCGGACTCACGGGACTGACTCTTTTGTCTCTAGACAATACAGACGTGATGAACGTTATGCCGTTAAGCAAACTCAATAAACTATCAATATTGTATTTAGGAGAAACGGGTGTAACAGATTTGAGGCCACTAGCTGGACTGTTTGAACTGACTGAGTTAAATTTCACTAGCACTCGCGTGTCAAATATCAAGCCATTAATCGGACTTAAAAAACTGATGTATTTGACGCTGAAAGACACGGACGTGTCGGATGTGACACCGCTGGCCGGACTCAAACAACTTACTGGTCTATCCCTTGACAACACAAGTGTGTCGGACGTGACGCCGCTGGCCGGGCTCACGGGACTCGCAACGTTTTTCCTGAGAAACACAGGGGTGTCTCAGTCGCAAATTCGTGAATTGCAGGCCAAGTTGCCGAACTGTAAAATCCACAGTTAAATTGATCGAATCGTCGCGCGGTTCACGACGCGACCTGCAATACTGTTGCTGCGTTTTTGTAGAGGCCGAAGGAGGTATTCCCAGGCGACGGGAAGTTGGGCTTTCCGTCGAATTATCGCCATTCCCGAGTGGCTTGCTTGTTGCCATGTTCGACGCCAGAGTGCCGTTATCCGATGCGGGAGATGATGCACTTGAGGTAGCTGCCCTCGAGGCAGTTCGCGGAAACGGGGTGATCCGCCGCCGGCCCGCGGCGCTCGAGGAACTGCAAATCGCGCTTCGATTCGACCGCGATTTGGCCGATCAGCCCGATCAAGTCATCCATGCCGATCAGCCCCGTGCAGCAACAGGTGACGAGGATGCCGTCGGGTGCCAGCAACTTCATGGCGAGTTGGTGCAACCGCTTGTAGCCGCGAATCGCATCGGGGAGCGCGGCGCGGTTCCGCGCGAATTTCGGCGGGTCGAGTACGAGGATGTCGAAGGTTTTCTTGTCCGCGACGAGTTGCGCCAGATACGCGAAGACGTCGCCCTGCGTGAACTCGAGCGTGCCGAGGCCGTTGGCGATCGCGTTCGCCTCGGCGAGTTTCAACGCGCTTTCGGACGCATCGACGCACTCGACCGACGTCGCGCCCGCTTTCGCGCAGTAGAGGCCAAAACCGCCGGAGTAACTGAAGGCGTCGAGTACCCGTTTGCCCGCCGCCATCTTCGCGACCGCAACGCGGTTGTCGCGCTGGTCGAGGTAGTAACCGGTTTTCTGACCTTCGGTTAAATCGACGCGGAACCGCAGCCCGTTCTCTTCGATCGTCAGATCGGTCGGCGGTTGCACGCCCCACAGCAGGCCGTCGTGAAGTTCCAGCCCTTCGAGTTTGCCGATACCCTTCTCGGTGCGGACGTAAATCCCTTGCGGGGTCAAGAGTTCGCGGAGAATTTCGGCGAACATCTCCTTGCGATTCGCGAGCGCAAGAGATGTAAATTGCACCGTCAGCCATTCGGCGTACCGATCAACGGTGAGTCCCGATAGGCCATCGGCTTCGCTCGAAATGACGCGATACGCCGCCTTGGGGCCGGTGTTCAGGTGCAGCACATCGTGACGTAACCCGATGGCACGTGCGATCTTAGCCCGGAAGAACGCGGCATCGAGCGGTTGGTCTTCGACCCAGCCGTAGTTGCGGACGAGAATCTTGCTGTTGTCGTTGTAAAGTCCGCGTGCAAGGAAGGTTCCGTTCGACGCCTTCAGGATGACCTCATCGCCATTCGCAGGCTTTCCATCGACTTTATCGACCGCCCCCGCAAAGACCCACGGGTGCCGACCGAAGAACGGTTGCGCATGTTTCGGCTTCAGAATCACGGTCGGCGTTGCCACAATCAGCCCTCGATAAGCGAAAAAGATGTTTTACGCAGTCGAAGCGAGCGTGGCATCCGCATTCCCCCCGAGCAATCGAGACGGGATCGCGTGTCGTCGTTGCTGGCGGCTTATATGCTGATACGAAACGGAGGTAGATGGTATGAACGACAGGAATCGCTTTCGGTCGATCGTGTTGATCGCGATCCTATCGGTCGGCTCGATGGCTTCGTCGGGACTGGCCCAAGCGCCTCCGGACAAAAAGCCTTTCACGTTGACTATCACCGGAGAGATCGACCCCGACTTGGCTCCGGTCGTCGGCCAACTGACCACGCTGTTTTATCAATCGTATCCGAAGTTGGTCAAACGCTTCGAGCACCCCAAGAAGCCGGCCCCGCGGCACATCAATTTGGCGTTCGCACGCAACATCAAAGTACCCGCGTATTACGGCAATTCCACCATCACCGTCAGTGTCGAATGGCTCCAGAAGCACCCCGACGATCTCGGCGTACTCACGCACGAATTGACGCACGCCGTGCAGGCCTACCCGAACTCCGATCCGGGTTGGCTGACCGAGGGTTTAGCCGATTATTCCCGCCATTTGTACGGACCGAAGGAGCAACCCGGTTGGGCACTTCCCGCACAACTTTCGGCGAAACAAAGCTACAAAGACAGCTACCGCGTAACGGGTCGCTTCCTCCTTTGGTTGGACGCGAAGCATCCGGGAGTCGTCGATAAGCTGCATCGGCGAATGCAGGATCGCGAGTTCGCGATCGAAGACTTTCAGACGATGACCGGAACCACGATCGATGCACTGTGGGAAGACAGCGTTCGCGAACTGAAAAAGAAGCCGTAATTGGACGCACAGGCGAGCGGTGGGTGTAAGTGGTGTAAGTGGTGTAAGCCGCTCAACACACCGCAAGCGACAATCAAAAAAGACTCTCATCGTATCCCCGTTTCGCCGCGACGCGCAGGCTCTGCGTAGCGGAGCGCGTACACCCGCAAGTCCCTATCAGCGGCGGCCTGGCTTGTTCGTCGGTTTCGGCGTGCTGTTGAAGCAACCTTGCTGGTTCAACAAAATGATCCAAAGGGGAATCGAAAGGATCCACAAACCGACTCCGAGGAGGATCCACATCTTCGCGCGCTTCTTGGCGGCGGCGTCCATGCCCGTCTTGCGGCGGGCGAGTGGTACTTCATCCGAAGGCGGCGCGAAGTCCGTGGGGTTGTGAGAAGCGGCGAACTCATATGGCGGCGCGGCTTCGGAACCGTGCGCTTCGACGTACGGCATCGCCACCCAACCGCCGCCCGGTGCAGGGGCTTCGGCAGGTGTCAACAGCGCGACATCGCTACCATCGACCGACGCCGATGTTGCGAGTGGGACTTCCGCATCGCCGTGTAAAATCTCGTGGTCGGCGACCGGCGCTACCGTCGGTTCGACGAACGGACGCAACTGTTCGGCCACCTCGGCTGTAGACGGTCGTTCCTCGGGGTTGCGCGACATCATCGCGCGGACGAGCACGACCAGTTTCGCGGGCAGATCGGGGCGTATATACTCCAGAATCAGCGGTTGCCCCGACGCGATTTTCGCCGCCATCTCGATCGCGGAATCGGCCTCGAACGGCGTACGCGACGTGAGCAGATACACCAGCGACGCACCCAAACTATAAATGTCGCCTGCCGCGGTCGGCGTGGCATTCTCGGCACGCTCGGGCGGCAAATACGCGAGTTGCCCAGGGGTGGGGGCGGGGTGCATATTCGCCCAGGCAGTGGCGTTCGGCCGCAGTGGCACCAACCCGAGTTCGGACAGTTTCAACACGGCATCGTGTGCGGGGCGAAAAATCGGCGAGTCATCAGATTTCTTCCGCGAAGATTGCACTATCGGCCCGACGACGAGGTGCGCCGGTCGGACATCGCCGTGCGCGATCCCGCCATCGTGTGCCGCTTGCAACCCCTTCGCAGCTTGTTGTGCGAACCGGCACGCCAGGAATGTCGGCATCGGCCCGATGTCGCGAACGAGGCTTTCGAGGTTCGACCCGTCGAACGGAACGAGCGTCGCATAAAGCTCGTCGTGGTACGCACCGACATCGAGCAAGTGCATGAGATTGTCGTGCGAAATCGGTGCGGCGGCCTGCGCCCGTTGCACGAACGCGGAGAGATTATCCGCCGGGGCCAGCCAGTCGGTACGCAGTCGCCGGACCATCACGGGCGTGCGCAAGCTCGGGTGGAGTGCGCGAACCACGGTGCCACCGGGGCAGTTGCCCGCTTCGTCGAGAATCGGGTAACCGGCAAACGTGAGTTCGCGACCGCGCCCCGTGCGGATCCGTTCGGCCTGGAACGGCGTGATCGCCCCGCGCGCCAACAACGACTCGCACAACGCGGCCAAATTCTCTTGGGGAACGTCCGGTTGGCGGACGAGTTCATCGAACTGATCTGGCGGGAGAAGGTGATTCTCGCGGGCCAAGCTGAGGAACGATTCGACGGAATCGGATGCCATCGGGCACAATCTCTCGGCGGTAGCTGGGGAGTGGGGGCTGTCGAGTATTCTAAGCGAGTTCCGCTCGGCATACCAACGCGAAGTTCGCGGGAATTACGCGAAATGGCGATACCCGATCTCGCTCAGGTGGGTGGTCTTCAGAACGAACGGCGTACGCGGTATCGCTTCAAAGGAGAACTGCGGTATCAACTCTTGCGCGGTCACCGGCTCTGCGCGATCGAGCCAGCCGCACGACCATGCGAGTAATCCGAGTAGCGCTTCGGGGCGAACGCCCGCTTCGCGCAGTGCGGACAGCCGCGTGTCGCCGTGTCGCTTGGCGAGGCGTCGGCCGTCTTCGCCGACCACCAACGGTAGGTGCGCGAACTGCGGTGCCGCCTGCCCGAGCGCCCGGTAAAGCAGCAGTTGCCGGGGCGTCGACGGCAACAGATCGTCGCCGCGAACGACCTCGGTAATGCCCATTTGCGCATCGTCGACGACGACCGCGAGTTGATATGCCGGCGTGCCCGCGTTCTTCCAGACGACGAAATCGCCGCCCAAATCCAGCGCAGTACGGCCAGCGATGCGATCGTCGAAAACGGGCGACTCCGCGACGCGGAACCGCCAGGCGTAGGGTATGTCCAACGTGGCGGCATCGCGTGCCGAACGCCCCGCGCAGGTACCGGGGTAGGTCGGCCCTTCGTGCTCGGCATGGGGCGCGCTCGCCGCATTCGCGATGTCGGTTCGACTGCACGTGCAAGGGTAAACGAGTTCGTTTCGCACGAACTCGCGAAGTGCCGCTTCGTACAACGGCAGCCGTGCGGTTTGCACCACTGGTTCGCCGTCCCAGTCCAGACCGAGCCAGCGCAGGTCGGCCATCGCTTGTTCGGCAGCCCCCGCTTTCGTACGTGGGGAGTCGATGTCTTCGATGCGCAACGCGAGCGTTCCCGATTGCGACCGCGCCGCCAACCACGCCACCAAGTACGTTCGCGCATTGCCCACATGCTGCGCACCCGTCGGCGACGGGGCCAATCTCGAGTGGTGCGTTCCGAGTAAGGTGTGGACTGGCATTGTGATATACTACATCCGATCTCACAACACGGAGAACGAACATGTCCATCACAATTGCCGACGACCGCCTCGCTGCGGAATTCGCCCTACTCTCGGATACTGTCCAAGTCCGCGGGCCCAACGGAAAGATCATCGGTATCTTCACCCCTTCGCAAGCTCCGCCGATGCTGATCTCGGAAGAGGAACTGAAACGACGTTCAGATGACTTGACGGGCAAGACTTTTACCGCAGCCGAAGTGGAAGCGAAACTTCGGGAGTTGCAGAGTTCAAAGTAATCTAGCTGGATTCCCCCTCGCAATACCTCTCGTTGGCGGATAACCTATTTGCGTACGTTGAGTCGCAAACGGGGATATCGTCCATGTCACAGAAACAGCCAGTCGAGGCGACGGTCGAATTCCTCGCGAGCCAGCACGAATCGTTGCCATCCGCTTCGGAAGAAACGGCGGCGGTCGAGCCGGTCGCCAATTCGGAGATGCCGCAATTCGCGCCGCCGACAGTGACGGGCGAGATTGGTCGGCTCGGTAAATATCGCATTCAAAAAGAACTCGGTCGCGGTGGCATGGGGGCGGTGTACCTCGCGTTCGACGAACGACTGCAACGCCTCATTGCGCTGAAGGTGATGCTGCCGAAGTTCGCCGCGAACGCGAATGCGAAGGATCGTTTCCTTCGGGAAGCCCGTGCGGCGGCGCGGATTAGTTCCGACCACGTCGTGAACATTTTTGAAGCCGACGAGATCGACGCGACGGCGTACATCGCGCTCCAGTTGCTGCAAGGCTATCCGCTCGATGAATACCTCAAAAAGAAGGGTTTGCCGTCGCTTCCGCAGATCATTCGCATTGGCCGGGAGATGGCGATCGGCCTCGCGGCTGCGCACAAACTGGGCTTGGTGCATCGCGACATCAAGCCGGGCAACGTCTGGCTCGAAGCGCCGAACGGTCGCGTCAAGATTCTCGATTTCGGCTTGGCGAAACCGGTCGAAGGGACGGATAGTGCCGAGCTTACCGCGATGGGCTCGCTCGTCGGCACGCCCGCGTACATGGCTCCCGAACAGGGGCGGGGCCAAACCCTCGACGGCCGCGCCGACCTCTTCAGCCTCGGTTGCGTGCTGTATCGCTTGTGTACCGGCAAACTGCCGTTCGCGCGGTCGACGCTGATGAGCATTTTGATCGCCGTCGCCACTGAAGAACCGACGCCGGTGCGGGAACTGAACCCCAACGTACCCGAGCCGCTTGCGGAACTCATACGTCGATTGATGGCCAAGAATGCCGCCGATCGGCCCGTTAATGCACAGGCCGTGGTCAAGGAACTCGACGGAATCATCGAACCGACGCAGAAATCCGCAGAAGTCATCCCGCACGTCTTCTACGCGCCGATGGCCGTGAGCGTGCAAGAGAGCAACCCGTTCGCGGACATCGACACGGTGATGGACTCCGAAACCGCCGAGCCGCAAGTCGAAGTGGCCAAGTTACCGCCGCGCAAGTTCCCCGCAATCCTCGTCGGCTCGCTGATGTTCGCGCTGATCGCAATCGTCCTCGCGGGCTTCATCATCATCAAGATCACGAACAAAGATGGCACCGTTACCGAGGTGAAGGTTCCCAAAGATTCCAAGATCGAAGTCGACGGGAAGACAGTGACGGCGGAGCCGAAGAAACTGATGGCACCAAATACCCCGCTGACTGCAACTTACAAGAACAGCATCGGCATGGAGTTCGTGAAGGTGCCGAAGGGGACGGGCTGGCTCGGCGGCGGGGCGGGCAAGCAGGGCGAAACGAAAGTCGTGATCGAGCAGGATTTCTACCTCGGCAAGTACGAGGTGACGCAGGAGGAGTGGGAAGCCGTCACGGGGCAGAACCCGAGCCACTTCAGCCGCACCGGGGCCGGCAAGGACGCGGTGAAGGACATCCCGGACGCGGACCTGAAGCGGTTCCCGGTGGAAATGGTGTCGTGGGACGATTGCCAACTCTTCATCAAGCGACTGAACGAGAAGGAGAAGGATACGGGCTGGGTCTATCGCCTGCCGAAGGAGGCCGAGTGGGAGTACGCCTGCCGCGGCGGGCCGGTGGACAAGTGGGATAGCGCGTTCGACTTCTATTTCGCGAAGCCGACGAACACGCTGAAGCCAGAGCAGGCGAACTACGCTCCGGCAGAGGGGAAGGGTTTGCAGCGGACGTGTAAGGTGGGCTCGTACGAGCCGAATTCGCTTGGTCTATATGACATGCATGGCAATGTTTGGCAATGGTGCGAGGAAACCGAAAAAGCAGCCGATGGGGCCTCGCATCGTGTGTTCCAGGGCGGCAGCTGGGGCGACGGCTCCGTGCGCTGCCGGGCGGCGGACCGTCACACGAGCACGCCGTCGACCCGGCTCTTCCACCTCGGCGCGCGGCTTGCCCGAGTTCCGGTCGGCCCGGCCGTTGCGGTTCCTGCGACGACCGACCCCGACCGCAAGGCGGCGGAGTACGTACAGTCAGTCGGTGGCCTACTAGCAATTCGAGTGAATGAGCAAGAGGTAGCTCTTAACTCAAAAGAGAAATTGCCGACAGAACCCTTCCGAGTTATCCATATTAATCTGACGGGAACTCAAGTCACCGACGATGCAATGCCATACGTCGCTGGCTGTGAATGCCTGAAAAATTTTCGCTTCGATAACACGAAAATCACCGAGAAAGGATTGCTTCAACTTCGGAACTTGAAATCGCTCATTTACATTCAAGGTGATGTGGGTAACGGTATCGGCAACGATTCACTAGGCTCATTATCCGGTAACAAGTTAATCGGGTTGATCCTCGACGGCTCTTCCGTCGACGATGCCGGGCTGAAAATGATCGCCGAATTTAATGGATTGAATAATTTGGTATTGAACAATTCAAAAATAAGCGATGCGGGGTTAGCGCATTTAAAGCCAATTGCATCGTTAGTCATATTGAACGTGGCAAATTGCAATCTGTCGGATGTTTGTATCGAGCATCTGATTGGACTCAAGACACTTCTAGTGATGAATGTGTCCAAGACAAGGATTACCGCCGCAGGCTTCGAGAAGCTGAAGGCGGCGTTGCCGAAGTGCAGGATCGCCAGCGACTACGGCACCTACGATCCATCATCCACCTTCAAGAACAGCGTCGGCATGGAGTTCGTGAAGGTGCCGAAGGGGACGGGTTGGCTCGGCGGCGGGTCGGGCAAGCAGGGCGAAACGAAGGTCGTGATCGAGCAGGATTTCTACCTTGGCAAGTACGAGGTGACGCAGGAGGAATGGGAAGCCGTCACGGGGCTGAACCCGAGCCACTTCAGCCGCACCGGTGGCGGCAAGGACGCAGTAAAGGACATCCCGGACGCGGACCTGAAGCGGTTCCCGGTGGAGAATGTGTCGTGGGACGATTGCCAACTCTTTATCAAGCGACTGAACGAGAAGGAAAAGGACGCGGGCTGGGTCTACCGGTTGCCGAAAGAGGCCGAGTGGGAGTACGCCTGCCGCGGTGGACCCGTGGATAAACTCGACAGCGCGTTCGACTTCTATTTCGCGAAGCCAACGAACACGTTGAAGCCGGAGCAGGCGAACTTTGAACATGGCAAGGGTCTGAAGCGGACGTGCAAGGTAGATTCGCACGAGCCGAATGTGCTGGGTTTGCACGACATGCATGGCAACGTATGGGAGTGGTGTGAGGACATTGAAAAAGTGGTCAACGGTGCCCCGCCCCGAGTGATCCGCGGCGGTTCCAAGGGTGATGCTGCCGAGTTCTGCCGGGCGGCTTTTCAGAGCATGAATCACCCTGGTGGCTCACGCGATGGCCTCGGCCTGCGTCTGGCCCGCGTTCCCGTCGGCCCGGCGGTTGCGGCTCCTGCGACGACCGCCGACCCCGAGGCTGCGCAGTTTATGGAGGTTCACGGCATCACTTTGGATGCCTTCAAGGAATGGGCGGCGAAGTTGCCGAAGGGCTATCAGCCGTCGTGGATTTCGTTGCGATCTTCTGGCGAAGTGCGCTTCGATGCGGTGGCGACACTCGTGCCGGATTCGCGCGAGTGGAAGCTCATCTTCGTGAAGCGCGACGACGACAAACCGTATTACGCACTCAAAGCAACGCACCGACTCGCGAGGTGCGGAGACTACAAGGCGGGCGACAAGTTCGACTACTTCACACTCGGCATTCTCGACAATAAAGACGGCCAGGAGAGTTCGTATTGGTACGGCAACGCCGATTTCGTCGGCGGGAAAATTGTCGAAGGTTTCAAACTCGAACGCGAACACAATGGCGTAAAAGAGCGTTGGCTGCCGTATTCGCTCGTCGCTTACAATAACGGCGAAAGTATCACCTACCAACTCATGTCGTGTTGGCAGCCCGATGTGGCGTGCGAATGGCACCCCGAACTGACCGCCGAGGAGTTGGCCACGAAGATTGCGGAGTATCGCAAGAAGGGCTGGCGGCCACACATCGTCAGCGTTCACAGTAACCGCGAGGATGTGAAATTTCTTGCGGTGTTCATTGAGAACAAAACGAACGAGACGTGGGATTTTACACCGAACCTCCGCGTGGCCGACTACGAAACGCAACTCGTGGACCGCAAGTCCAAAGGCCAACGCCCCCGCTGCATCGGCTCGCATCTCACCGGCGGAATAGCGAGTTATACCGTTGTTTGGAACAACTAAATCTCACCGAGAATCCGCGCCTAAAATCGTTCGGAGATGTTTCATGACTACTCGATTCCTGCTCGGCGCGGCGTTCCTGTTATCGGCGTGGCCGATACTGGCTGCCGAGGATCCGGCGCACGCGCTCCGACCGACGGCGGACGTCACTTGGATTGCGTTTACGCCGGACTCGAAACAGCTTCTTACGGGCGGTGATGCCGTTCTGAACCTAGGCGACGAATCCAGTTACGAGCTACGCCTCTGGAGTGTCGAGACCGGCAAGTTGGTCGCCAAGACGATGAAATCGAGCGGGGTCGGGGCATCCGGGACTGTCAGCCCCGACGGTCGGTTGGCACTGACCGGCGGAACGGGCGGCGAGTGGCGGCTCTGGAAGTTGCCGGAACTGACGCTCGTCCGCAAAGGCCAACTCGACAATCTGCGAATCGACCGCGTCGCATTCCATCCCGACGGCAAGGCGTTTGCCGTTCTCCTTCGCGATGGCCCCACCAACAGGAATGGCGTGAAGTACAAGGCGTTCGCGTTCGATACCGCCAACGGTCGCGCGATTGGCGAGCGGATCGATTGGCCGGCCGAAAAGCCTCGAGGCTTCCCGATTGGGCGACCGCTCACCGGGCCGCCAGCGGGTTGGACGATCGGGAACGATCCGACGTTTAAAGACGGAGTCGTGGTCGTACCAACTTCAAACGATCCATTGGAGGTACCCGGCGACGACGACGGCTGCGGAGGGCCGTTGGCGCGGGCCATCAGTCGCGACGGTCTGCGAGCGGTCAGCGCGGGCTGCAATGGGCAAGTCGTTGTCTGGGATTACCCTGCCCGGAAAGTCATCGGGAAGCCACTGGGCGCGTTCGGCGGGTTGGGCGTCAGCGATCCGGGGCTTGCGATCTCCGTAGACGGTCGTCTCGTTGCAGTGGCCAGCAGGGCCAACGTCTTCAACGGGAACATCGTGAGCCTGACCGTATACGACCTCGACACCCGCAAAGTGGTGGTCGGCCCCATCAAGATCGGCGCTCTCGGCGTCGGACTCGTCAACGCCCTGGCGTTCCGCCCCGACGGTTCGATGTTAGCCATCGCATTCGGCCGACGTGGCGGAGACATCCCACAGCCATCTAGCGAAGTTCAGTTGTGGTCGATACCGGCGGCTCGTAATTGACCTGCTTGCCGAAAATCCGTTGACAGAACGACGAGAACGGATGACAATCCATCAATTCGCTTGAATCGCTCGAAGGGTGCCTCGATGAATGCAACTGACACAGATGATCGACTTGCGGAAGAAGAGCGACTGGCACAGATCGCGTACGATCGGTACGTGCGCCCGACTGTGCGACCAGAAGACGAAGGCAAGTATGTCGCAGTCGCCTTCGACATGGGAGAGTTCGAGATTGACGCAGACGACTATACGGCCACTAGGCGACTCTTGGAACGCTTTCCGGGAGTGCGAGCGTGGCTAATGCGTACGGATGGTTCGGCGGCCTATCGAATGCGCACGTTGGATCGGGCGGGTGCGTCGTGATCGTAGGTGGTACGGTTAACGCCCGGCTGGAAGCAATGGTGCGGCTGCGGATTCGCGGTCCGTCTGGGGAAGTGGAAGTCGATGCACTGGTGGATACGGGATATACGGGGTCGCTGGCATTGCCAGCAACTGTTGCGATGTCCCTCAGTCTGAAACGGCTATTCGGTGGCACAGCGGTACTGGCAGATGGATCGACTCGTCGATTCGATACCTACGGTGCGGAAGTGGAATGGGGCGGCGTGTGGCGTGATATCGTAGCATCAGCAGTGGGCGACGATGCCTTAGTGGGGATGGGGTTACTGGCGGGACAGGAACTGCGAATAGAAGTCGTTGCGGGCGGGCAGGTCGAAGTCGGCCCGTTACCTTGGGAGGACGATGCGTCGTGAACTACCGATACTGCGTCGGGTCGTTCACGCCGGCTTCGGTGAAGCCTTTTTTGCGCAGGATGCACGAATCGCACTCGCCGCAAGCACGGCCCGCTTCGTCGGGGTCGTAGCAACTCAGCGTGTCGGCGTAATCGATTCCCAGGCGAATTCCTTCGCGAATAATCTCCGCCTTCGTTTTGTGCAACAGCGGTGCGTGAACGCGAAATTGGCCCGTGCCTTCGACGCCTGCTTTCGTGGCCAAGTTCGCGAGATTTTCAAATGCCGTCAGGAACTCCGGGCGGCAATCGGGGTAGCCCGAGTAATCGAGGACGTTCGCGCCGATGAACAGATCGAACGCGCCGATGGTCTCCGCGTAGCCGAGCGCCAGCCCGAGCAAGATCGTGTTGCGTGCGGGCACGTAGGTGATCGGTATGCCGTCGCCGATGCGATTTTTTGGCACGTCGATGTTGGAAGTGAGTGCGGAACCGCCGATCGCGCGCAAGTCCAAAGTCACCGTGCGGTGTTCGGCCACGGCGAGCGATTTCGCGAATTTCGCTGCAAATTCGAGTTCGACTTTGTGGCGTTGGCCGTAATCGACGCTGAGCGCATACGCGGTAAAGCCCTGCTCGATCGCCCAGGCGAGCGTCGTCGAACTATCGAGGCCACCGCTAAACAGCACGACCGCTTTCGCCACGATTCGCCTCCAAAATTAACGCACGGCACCGCCGTTGACACGGATCGTCTGGCCCGTGATGAACTTCGATGCGGGCGAGGCGAGCCAGACGGCGGCGGCGGCGAGGTCATCGGGGAGTCCCCAAATCTTCTGCGGGGTCTCGCCGCGAACGCGATCCTGCCACGCCGCCGATGCGGTTTCGCCCCACGCGGTACGGACCCAGCCAGGTGCCAGGCAGTTCACGCGCACTTCCGGTGCGAGGCTGACCGCGAGGCTGCGGGTGAAGCACATCACCGCGCCCTTCACCGCCCCGAAAAGCTGCCCGCTGTCGCCGTCCATCCCCGTTTCGGCTTGATCCCAACCGACGGTGAGAATGACGCCGTGCCCGCAGAGTTTCATTCGCTCGCCGACGAGCCGCGACAACCGCATCGTCGCTTTCAGGTCGACGTTCAGCAGCGCATCGAGCTTCTGGTCGAACGACCATTTCGCCGCATCGCCGGTGAGCGTGTCGGTCCCGGCATTGCAAACGAGCACGCCGAGGCCATCGCCGAGCACATCCCACGCTTCCTTGGCGAGACGATCGCATTCGGCCGGGTCGCGCAAGTCGGCCAGCACGTAGCGACTATCGCCACCGTACGCTCGCAACTGTTCCGCAACGGTCTCCGCATTCTCGCGGGAACGATACCCGTGAACGATGACATTCGCGCCGTGCGAAGCGAACCCCTCGGCAATCGCATGCCCGATGCCACTCGTCGAACCGGTGACGAGAACGCGCACGCCCTCGAACATCCGGCGATCGTCGATGGCGACGGGTGCCGGGCGGCGGACGGAATCGCGGTCTGCTTGCGGGCGATCCGCCAGCAGATCCTGCACGGTCCGACGCAACACGGGGTGAACGATGTTCGGGTTAATATCGACGAGTGGGATGAGCACGAACGAGCGTTCGTGGAGTCGCGGGTGCGGGATCGTCAGTTCGGGCGAATCCCAAACCTGATCGCCGTAGAGCAAGAGGTCGAGGTCGAGCGTTCGCGAATCGTAGGTGGCCGAGGGATCGCGAGTGGACGATGACAGCGTACCCGGTGCCCGCCTACGACCGAAGCGATGTTCGATTTCCAACAACAACCGCAGCAACGATTGCGGCGACTTGTCGGTTTCGACGAACGCGACGGCGTTCAGGTAGGCGTCTTGCCCGGCGTTCCCAATCGGTGCGGTGTCGTAATACGGCGAGACCGCACGGACGCGAAGGCCGGGTTCGGCACGGAGGCGACGGATGGCAGCATCGAGGTAACCGCGACGGTCGCCGAGGTTGCTGCCGAGTGCGAGATAAGCTGCGTTCATACCCAGATGGTAAACGAAACGACGAACAACGGCCAACGGGTTGCCCCGTCGGCCGCATTTCGCGCGCGGTTTTCCGCAAAACTTCGTTACTTCTTCTTGGGATCGGCGACTTCGGCTTCGGCTTCCTTCTTGACCTTCTTCTTCAGCGCAACCTTCAGGACGCGCGTCTTCGGCAGGTTGTAAGGGCTTTGGTCGTCCTTCCACTTGCCGTCTTCGATCATCTTGATGATCCGCTCGGATCGCTTCATGACGCAGCGCGTCCGGGTCATTCCACCCTTGCGCTTCAGGCTTTTATCCATCGACATAACGAAAACCGGGGGTCAGAGTATATTGGCAATCGAGCCTGCCAGAACAGAGAAAGATAGAAAAACCCGCGATGGAAGGCAAGCCCTCGCGTCCCATGGTTCCACCATGGGCTGACAGAGCGACCCCTTCAGGGTCGGGGTTCTGTTTTCGGTCCTGAAGGGACCGCTCACGTAGCCCATGGGAGGGGCTGCACCCATTGGCAAATTCCTACTTTGGATTCTTCACGTCGCCAAGAACATCTTACGCGCACGGATCGTACTGCACGCGCGTCGACACATCGGCCTCGGCACGTATGGCAACAATGCGACCGTTCCACCTGGCTTCTGGCGCGGGTTTCGATTACCTAAACTCAACGCGAGGACTCTCCCGCGCGATTGGGTTTCTCATTGGAGGTGTTGGACATGGCCGAAATCGAACTGCCGAACCCGCACGAGGCGAAGGAACGAGCCGAGGATCCGTTCACCAAGATGGTTGCGCTGTGCGTGGCCATCTACGCCGTTGTGTTAGCGATTGCCGCTGCTGGCGGGAACAACGCGGGCAAAGATATGCTCATGGAGCAGCAAAAAGCGAGCAACAAGTGGGCGCAGTATCAATCGAAGGCGATCCGCGAAGCCTTGTACATCAATGAGTCCGAGCGAATCGAACGCGACCTCGACGGCAACGTCACCCCGGAAGCGAAGGCGAAAGCGGAGAAATCGCTGGCGCGCATTAAAGGTAAGCTCGACGAGTACAAGACCGAGAAATCGGAAATTATGAAGGAAGCGCAGGCGCACGAACACTTACGCGACGATTCGCATACCCGCGACCCGTACTTCGATTTCGCCGAGGTGCTTCTGCAAATCTCGATCGTGCTCGCATCGGTGGCGATGCTCTCCGGCAAGCGCTGGGCATTCTACGCGAGCATCGCACTGGCGCTCTTGGGCCTCGCATTAACGGCCAACGGCTACCTGCTGTTCGACGGCGGAAAGCTCTTCGGATCGGCTGCGGCGCACTAAAGGATACCGCGATGCCACTGCACGATTGGACGAAGCTCCGAGGCTGGTTCGGGTTGCACATCTACTGGATGGTCAACATCTGCGACGACATCAAAACGAAGTTGCCGGTAGGTTTCCGCGCCTACCTCGGCTCTAGTCCTATCGTTGCCATCGACGACCCGCCGGGCCAACCCGATGTTTCCGTTCGGCAGACGAACGGCGGTACGCAGGGTACGCTCGAATCGGGCGAGTCCGACCCGTTCCAGCCCGATTGGGAAGGGCAGGTTGCGACCATCGAAGCGGAGACGAGCGTCTACATCGAACGCAATGGTCGGTTGGTCGCCGCTGTGGAGCTGATCTCACCGGGGAACAAAGACGGTTCGGAAAAGAAGGCGAATTATACGGCCCGTTACTTGGGCTATCTCACGAATGGCGTCCACCTGCTGTTCGTCGACCTGCACCCGCGACCGTTCGCGTTTTCGTTTGCCGATGAAATCGCCAAGCGATTGCAACTCCCCCAACAGCCATCGCTCCAAGCCCCGTACGCCATCAGTTACCGAGTGAATTCAGATTCTTCGGGCGAAACCGCGTTGGCGGTCCGCCACTTCGCCCTGAAGGTGGGCGATGTGCTCCCGAGCGCACCGTTGGCAATCGGATTCCCAGATGTCGTGATCGTCGATTTGGAAGGGACGTACCGAAAAGCCGCGGCTTCGGCGTACGTGGAATAGTCAGTCGGACTACTGTTGACAGCGTATTTCTCTTGCGTGACGGACGAATATCGCCCCACAATTCTGAACTTTGCGCTCCGAGCCTATTTCGCAAACTTTATTTCAGTTGTCAGCGATCATTCTCGGAAGAATGGTCCTAAGCTCTCCAGTGTGTTGGCAACTTGCCGGGACAACGGATTCCGATCGGTTTGCGGTACCTACCTTTATCGCGTGTTGTCGATTCTGTTTTATCTCGATCTGCCTGAGGATTCGGATCATGCGAAGCTGCGTACACGGTGGTACGAAACCGCCACAAACTCAGCGTGGATTCACTCTCATCGAGCTTTTGGTGGTCATCGCCATCATCGCGATCTTGATCGGGCTACTGCTACCGGCGGTGCAAAAGGTACGTGAGGCGGCCGCCCGCAGCACGTGCCAGAACAACATGAAGCAACTTGGCTTAGCCGTTGCGAATTACGAAAGCGCGCAGCAAAGGCTGCCCCTCGGGTTCCACGACACGATCGTATTGCCGACGGGCACGATCGAACAAGGCTCCAAAGCGGGGGTACTGGTTCAACTGCTCCCGCAGATGGAACAAGAGAACATCTTTCGACTCATCCCGTCGCAAGTTTACTCGACCGGAGTATCGACGGGTGGCCAGGACTGGATCAACTTCCAGTTTCCAACGACTTACTCGGCCGCGCGAAATCGCGTGAAAACGTTCGAGTGCCCCTCCGATAGCCCGTACGAAGCCTCGTCGATTATCACCCAAATCGGTTCGGGAAATCGCCCCGGTACGAACTCGCCTTCGGGTTCGGCTTCGGGTTACTCGGCCGCAAGCCTGATCGGTGCCGGCGGGTTGCCTGGCCTCACGAATTACGTTGCGTGCGGGGGGACTTTCGGAAATTACACCCAGAACAATCCCGCCTCAATCACGCAGCCGATCTACGCGCGGCACGCCGGTCCGTTCGTCAGCAACGTGCAAAATACCTTCGCCAGCATCTCCGACGGCCTGTCGAATACCGTCTTCTTCGGCGAATACGTCGGCGGGTTCGATAGCACTTCTGGCACGACCCGCGAATGGTCGATGGCATGGATGTCGGGTTCGAGCTTCCCGACGTACTGGTCGATTACGCCCGATAAGAAATCGCCGAATCACTTCTACTCGTTAAACAGTCGTCACACGGGTGTCATCAACTGTTCTTACGGCGATGGTTCGGTTCGTTCGATTCGCAGCACGGGGATTTCTGTTCCCGCCGCCATCGCCGATATTACGGTGCCGAGTGGTTCGGGCTGGCAGACGATGCAAGCGAACGCGGGTCGCTCGGATTCGGACACGTATTCGTTCGACAATTAATTTTCACGAAGTGGAGTCGTTCATGAAAGCGAAGATACTGATTCTCGCGGTAAGTAGCAGTTTTGCGTTGGGATGCGGCAAAGGTAGCGATGTCGCTACCCACAACAAGAACCTGCCGCTCGTCACTGCCCGGCGCGGAGATCTGCAAAGGGTTGGATCCGGAGCACCAGGTACGAGCAGTGATAAGGCGATTCCCGGCGCGGGGTCATCGGCTCCTCGTCCGTCGGCGGCCCCGTAATCGCATCTCGAAATTCCTCCTCTCCCCATTCGCGGCCTTTACCGTAAAACCGCGATATGTCGCTATCGTCGCTGCCGAATTTACTTTCGCTCTCGCGCATCCCACTCGGGATCGTGCTGTTCGCGTGCATGAGCTACCAACTGTGGCTCGTCGGCCTCGTCGTCTTTCTCGTCGCGACGCTCACCGATTGGCTCGATGGTTGGCTGGCACGGCGCTGGAATCAAGTTTCGCTCGTCGGCCGCAACTTGGACCCGCTCACCGATAAATTCCTCATCTGCGGCGCGTTCATTTACTTCATCCCGATACTGTCCGCGGGCATTTTCCCGTGGATGGTCACGGTCATCGTCGGCCGGGAAATCCTCATCACGGGCTTGCGCGGCATCGTCGAAGCCACGGGCAAAACCTTCGCCGCCGACCGTTGGGGCAAGATCAAGACCGCCCTGCAATGTGCCGTGATTATCGGCGCACTACTGCTACTTTGGCTGAAACAAATCGAGATCGCGCCCGAGACGTGGCCCGCGCTCGATGCCGTACAAACGACGTTACTTTACGCGATGTTGCTCGCCACCATCGGCAGCGGGTTGCAGTACGTCGCCAAAGCGGCGAAGATGCTGGCGTGAGCGGTAGTTGTTAGCCCGACGCGCAAGCGAGGGAATCTCATCACTTTCCGACCGGAGTTGCGGCGAACATGGCAAAAATGACCAAAGAGACGATCAACGTCGGCTTCATCGGCGCGGGCGATATTGCCATCCTTCATGCGAAGGCGGTGCAAAAAACACCAGGGGCGAAGCTCGTCGGCTTGTGGAATCGTTCGCAAGATCGGGCAAAGGAACGTGCAGAACAGTTCGGTTGCAAGAACTACGTTTCGCCCGAAGCGTTGGTGCGCGACCCGAATATCGATGCGGTGTTCGTGCTCACCAATTTGGAATCGCACCTCGAATATACGAAGCTCGCGCTCGATCATGGCAAACATGTATTGGTGGAAAAGCCGGTCGGCATGAATGTCGGCGAGATTCAGACGATGAAAACAGCGGCCGATGCGAAGGGCCTCATCTGCCTGCCGGGGCACAATTACATCTACGAATCGAGCATGAACCGGACGCGGGAACTGATCGACGGCGGCGACCTCGGCAAGATCGTCTCGGCGTACGTCATGTATAACATCCACCACCCGGAAGAAGTCGCGAAGCGCTACCCCGGCGTCGTGCGACAAATCCTCACACACCATTCGTATATACTCGTTTACCTCCTCGGCGCGCCGGTCGAACTGTGTGCCATGAAGGCGACCTTGCACTATCAGGAGTATACCGAGGAAGATATTGCGATGGTGCAGATGCGTATGAAGAACGGCGCACTCGCGCACTTCTGCGCCAGCTTCGCCGCCGACGATCATGCCGCCGACCCGTGGACGGTGATGGTGAAAGTGATCGGCACCGCAGGCAGTACGCGCTACAGTTACCGCGACCACGTGGAGATTAAGCCGGGCCTCGTGCATAGCCAAACCTACACGGCCTATCAGGGTTCCGTCATGAATGAAGTGCGCCACTTTCTCATCGATTGTTTGCGTATGGGCGGGCAACCGCTCTCGACACTCGACGACGCCATCACCGCACAGAAAATGATCGAAGCCGCCGAAGAGTCGATCGCGACTCGCACGATCGTGACGATGTAGACGGAGGTAAGTTAATTTGCGCTTCCGCGTGCGATGCCGCGACCGGCTTGTGCGGCGATGGTGTGGCCCATTTTCCGGCCCGGCACGTTCGGGCCACTCGGTGCGGTACCCGGCGCGGGCCACGCTCGAATCACGAGCAATCGCATTCGGCTCTGCGCCTCGGTATGCGTGATGAACCACGCGCCGCCGAGCTTCTCGGCGGGTGTTTCCGTCGGGCCGATAATCAGGAACTCACCCGGTGATACGGTGACTTCAAAGCTGAGTTTCGCGTAGCGTTCTTGCGACTTTTGATCGAACCACACGAAGCCGGTGCTGTCGGCGTTCGGGCGTAACCAACCGGTTTTGAGGCCGTGTTGCGCACGCGGCTCGAAGGTCAATTTCAACTTGCCATTTTCGACCGGTACACCCGTCACGGAAAACGCGAACTCGGCGGTCGGCCAATCGCAAACGATTCGCTCGGCACCGATGTCTTGCGCGACCGTAAACTTCGCGCGATCGACGGGGCCGAGCGTGGGAATCGCCTTCGCTTCCCCCGCTACGATGGTGTTTTCCGTCGGGCGGATCGTCGCGTCTTCGGAGTGGACTCGTTCGAGGAACGGCCCCGGCGCATTCGTGGTAAACACGCCGACGCGCAGTCCGTTCTCCGCCAACAGTGCCACTTTCTCCGGCGGCAACGGCTTCAGCGTGTCGGCCCAAATTCCGGTAGTTAAATAGGCATCGCCCGTCGGTTGTTCGATGAGTACCGAGCGCAACACGACCTTCTCTTTGACTGTCGCATTTTGAAACGGATTGTACTTTTCGATCGCTCGCACGCCTCCCCGAAACGGCATGCAACCGACCAGCCACACGCAAACGAGCGCGACGATACCGTGCCAAAACCCACGCATAGCCGTGCGCCCTTCCCTGGATGACGACGAACAATTCCGGGCACGAATAGCGTGAGCAACGATCGCGGTCAATCCAAGTAACCGTTCACAGGGTATTTCTTTTTTGCTTTGAACCCACTGGTTTTGTAGGTCGGGTCGAAGCTTTGAGAGGCCCGACAGTGTATTCACGCGACGATTCCGAACCTTACGGGCTTTTGTCGCGGATACTCTGTCGGGCCTCATCGCAAAGCCTCTTCGACCGCGACCTACGGCGTCTGATTGTTGGAAAAACAATCGAACCCGTGAACGGTTACCAATCCAAGTGCTCAGTCGCGAGGCGATTTCCGTATAAAATCAACGCTTATCACATTGCGATTCCTGGAGAGTAACATGGCCAAGCGATCCGACGATGAGGACGAGCGACCGCGCAAGAAGAAACCGCGACGCGAAGACGAGGACGACGAAGCGGAAGCGGACGATTGGGACGAAGACGAAGATCGACCGCGTAAGAAGAAGAAAAAGTCCGCGAGCAACTATCAGAAGTCGCCGATACGCTTCGTCATTCTCGGCGTGCTCGTCGTCGTGTTGATCGTGATGGCGTACTACCTTTTCAAGAAGACGAAAACGGACCGCGATAACGAGAAATTCAATCTGGATCAGAAGCAAAAGCAGAAAGAACTGGACTAACAAAACCCGCGAATGCTCAGCGCCGAACGTCGTTGTCTGTAAGCGTTCGGGGTTGTGACGCACCTCCCCGGCGACTATATCGAACTCGTAGACGGTGCGGATTGTTCGCAATCGCCGATCACGATCACGGAGCGACGGATGCAGGCTCAACGTTCCTACCGCTGGCTGTTTCTCGGACTGGCGCTCTTCGGCCTCGCCGCCGATCAAGCGTCGAAGTACGGCATGTTCCGCTGGCTGTACAACGGCGGGCGGACCGAAGAACGCGGCGCGTTTCGCTCGTGGACCGACCAACGCGGCGAGTACGACCTCGTACCCGGTTGGTTCAAATTCACGGCCGAATTCGACCCGACCACGCCGCTGTGCGATTGCGGCGCGAGTGGCCTCCAGACCTGGAGCGCCCCGGTGATGCCGCGAGTAAACAAGGGCGCGCTGTTCGGTATCGGCGGGCATCACAAGGAACTGGCGAACAACATTTTCGCGGGCGTCAGCGTGCTCGCCGCACTCGCGATCGTGATCTGGGGCACTCGCCGTAGCACGTCGCACGACCGCTGGCTGAGCATCGCGCTCGGCCTCATCCTTGGCGGCACCATCGGCAACTTCTACGACCGCATCGTCTTCCAGGGCGTCCGCGATTTCCTGTACTTCTACAAAATCGAATGGCCCGTCTTCAACGTCGCCGATTGCTGCCTCGTGGTCGGTGCGGGCCTGCTACTGATACAGGCTATGATCGCGCCATCGAAACCGGCGGAGCCGAAGTCAGAGTAGCGCAACACTCATGAACGAAGCGAGTTGGGCATCTGAGGTGGCCTTGATCGCGGGTGCGTTCCTTCTCGTCGTGGCCGCTACTTGTCGCGGTCGGCGTGTATGCGGCGCAGCACGGTGTCGATCGCGTCGCGATACGCTGTCTCGGTTTGTCGTGCCCGATACTGCTCGATGCGGATCAGCAGGCGGGCGTTGTTAGCCGTTTGTTCGTAATCGTGGGCGAAGGAATACGCCGATTCGATCTCGCGCCGCGTCGATGCGAAGCTCTCGCCGCGGTGCGGTGTCGGCGGCGTGGTCATCTCGGCACGCACGGTCCGCCGTTCGACGATGTGGATGCCTTCCTTGCGTTCGATCACTCGCTTAAACTCGCGTGCGAGGCCATCGACGGGCGAAACGAACACCTCGTCGGTGCGTTGCCATGGCCGATCGAGGCCGGTCGGCTTCTCCCATTCAGCGGTCTGTTGCACGGCAGACAATTCGACGACCTGCGCGCCGTTCTGCACGACGGTTCGCTTGGCCTCCCATTGGCGCGTAGGCCGCGTCGGTTCGTCGATCGTCCAGGTCTGGCCGATAGTTGCCACCGTTGCGGGTAGTGGCACGAAGAAGCCGAGTTCGGTGGTCGCCGGTTCGTTGAGTGGCAGCGGTGTTACGGGTGTGACTGTCGTTTTCGCGTTGAGCAAAAATGGCGGAAACGGCTTTGGGCGAAGCAACTGTACCGCGCCGCGGGCATCGACGCGAACGAGTTCGAGCCGCACGACGGCAGGGGCTGGCCCCGTGGCGCTCTTTAGGCCCGTGATGGAAGCGGCGGCCCCGGCGATGCTCGGATCTTCGAGCGGGCAGAGCCGCGTCAGGATCGCTAAGTCGGTGGAATCGTCGCGGCCACTCAGTGCGAATACGCGAACGTCGAGGCGGAATTTGCGTTTGTACGGGCGGTCGTGGCGGGTGCATTCCTCGGTCACTTCGCCGGTGTAAACCATCTCGTCGCCGACGCAAAACGTCGGCCCAATCGCACGCGGTTCGGCCGCCATCGGTGCCCACGTCGCCAGGAAAAGGATGCCAAGCACGTTCACGGATGTCCCCAAAAGGAGATCGAATCCGGGCGACTATAGCAACGGCCCCGAACGGCACAATGGCGGTTTGGGGAAGGGCGTTGCGATGTTGCAAGTGAAACAGTTCGAGGATAGAATTGGACTTATTCCATGCGACTGAAACGTACCGACAGGTTTAAAATGCTTCCCGTCGAACAAATATCGCCTGTGCAAGAAGAAAACCTCGACCTATCGGTGCTCCCCGTGCTCGTCGATTTTGTCGGTAAAATCGTGAGTGTCCGGTTCGACAAACCGAAGATCGTTATCTGCGATGCCAACGACGAAGAACACATCTGCAAAGCGACGCGCGAGTTGGTCGATCTGGCCGTCGATCTCCGACACGAACTCGTTGCCGGCAAAATGTTGATTCGCTCGGATCTGAAGCGATTGTTGATTCTTCGCGATGCGAGTCAGCCCGAATCCATACCCAATCAAACCGAACGCGATCGACATCTGTTTGAAAAGTGGGATGGCACGCTCCGTAAACTCGCAGAGTGAAATTGTGGAAATCACAGTCGACGAAATTCTGCGCAAACAGGAAACGCTGATCGTTCGATACGGCGGTGATTCGTCGAATCGTTCCGATGATACGAATTGCGTCGAGAGATCTTTGGCCGCCGCAAAACAGGCCTGCCACTATGCGAATGAAGGGCGGAGCGACGCATCGCACGTTGCTTCCTTTTTGCTTTTCTATCTCGCGAAAAACCACTGTTTCACCGATGGAAACAAGCGGATTGCATGGGCCGCTGCCGTTGAAGTCCTGTTGCGATCCGGGCTACAGGTTGCGGCTACGGAAATCGAAGCCGCGGATTTCGTGCTTTCTGTGGCGAATGGCACGCGAAATCGAGACCGAGTCCTCGAATGGTTTGCGTCCGATGGACGTCTCGAAGCATATCGACACTGACCGCAACGTTGTCGTGCCGTACGATACGAGCATGAACAATCCGCCGCTGGCGATCTACCTCTCGGAATGTCGGGCTCGCCGTTCGACGGGAGCCGTCACTCCGGAAACGAGCCTGTACGGGCCGTTGGAACAACTGCTAACGACGGTCGGCGCGACGGTTCGTCCGGGTGTGCGGGCGTTCATGAGCTTGAAGAACCGGGATGGCAACATGCCCGATGGCGGGTTGTTCACGCCGGATCAGTTCGACAAAGATGATGTCGAAGCCCCGGTGGGACAGTTGCCGTCGCGTGGCGTCATCGAGTGCAAGACGCCGAAAGACGACCTCCTCGCGATTGCCGATTCGCCGCAAGTGTCGCGGTACTGGAACCAGTATTCGCAAGTGCTCGTCACGAATTATCGCGAGTTCGTGTTGCTCGGCCGGGACGATGCGGGGCAGCGGGTGCGATACGAACACTTCGTTCTGGCCGATTCGGAGCGGGCGTTCTGGACCGCCGATGCGGCCGTGCTGGTCGCTACGCTCGAAGCGCCGTTCCTCGATTTCCTGAAGCGCTGCCTGTTGCGTCCGGCCCCGATTACGGAGCCTAAAGATGTCGCGTGGTTCCTGGCCAGTTATGCCCGCGATGCGAAGTCGCGCATGGAACGTGCGGGGAACGTGCCCGCGCTTCTGAACGTGCAACGCGCGCTCGAACAGGCGCTCGGCCTTTCGTTCGAGACCGCCAAGGAGGAAGAAGGCCGCCGCTTCTTCCGCAGCACGTTGGTGCAAACGCTCTTCTACGGCGTCTTCTCCGCGTGGGTACTTTGGCATCGCAGTCACCCGACGCCGAGCGATCGCTTCGACTGGGAGAAAGCCGCAAAGTATCTGCGGGTGCCGGTGTTGCGGAAGCTGTTTCACGAACTCGCCGAGCCGGGCAAGCTGGTCGAATGGAAGCTCGAAGAGGTGCTGAACTGGGCAGGCGACGTGTTGAACCGCGTCGATCGCGCCGCGTTCTTCTCGCGGTTCCACGACACCGAAGCGGTGCAGTATTTCTACGAGCCGTTCCTCGAACAATTCGACCCCGAACTGCGCAAGCAACTCGGCGTCTGGTACACGCCGCCAGAGATCGTGAAGTACATGGTCGGCCGCGTCGATCAGATCCTCCGCGACGATCTGAACCGCCCCGAAGGCCTCGCCGACGAATCGGTCTACGTCCTCGACCCCTGCTGCGGCACAGGCGCATATCTGGTGGAGGTGCTGCGGCGGATTAACGCCACAATGACTGAACAGGGTGTCGGACCCATCCGCGCTGCCAAGTTGAAAAAGGCGGCGACTGAGCGCATTTTTGGATTTGAGTTGCTACCCGCACCGTTCGTCGTGGCTCACTTGCAACTCGGCTTGGTGATGCAAGAATGTGGGTTGTCCTTCGACGACAAGAACAACGAGCGCCCCGGAATCTACCTCACGAATTCACTGACGGGCTGGGATCCCAAGATCGATGCGACGAAGAGCATCTTCGAGGAATTCAACAAGGAACGCGAGGCAGCAGAACAGGTCAAACGCAAGAAGCCGATTCTCGTTATCCTCGGCAATCCGCCGTACAACGGCTATGCCGGTATCGCCGTGGCAGAAGAACGCGCACTGTCCGACACCTATCGTTGGAAATTCGGCGACCCCGAAGACTTGAAACCGCAAGGGCAGGGGTTGAACGATCTGTATATCCGCTTCTTCCGCATGGCCGAACGCTGCATTCTCGGCGGTGAAGCCTCCGAAGGCGTCGTCAGCTTCATCTCCAATTATTCCTGGCTCGATGGACTTTCGTTCCCGTTGATGCGGCAGAAATATCTCGAGGGCTTCGATACGATCTGGATCGACTCACTCAATGGTGACAAATACCGTACGGGTAAAGTGACCCCTGAAGGCGAACCTGACCCGAGTGCCTTTAGTACCGAACGTAATCGCAAGGGAATTCAGGTCGGGACGGCCATCGCCACGATGGTGAAACTGACCAGTCATAAAAAGTCTGCAAATGTGATGTATCGCGATTTCTGGGGTGTCACGAAGCGGCAAGAACTTCTAGCATTCGGTGCGAAATGGTCGAAGAAGAAATATACCCCTATCGTTCCAATCCGCGAACTTGGTTTGCCATTCCGTCCTATGACAACAACGGCAGGTTACACCAAATGGCCACTTCTACCAGATCTGTTTCCTGAGAGGTACATCGGGGTACAAAGTAGCCGTGATGAAGCATTAGTTAGTCATGCAGTAGGCGAATTAACTGATCGGATGAAATCGTATTTCGATAAGGATACTTCACACGGCGTGATGAGACTTCTGTGTCCGAAAATCATGACCGACGCATCTCGTTTCAATGCGATTGCGACAAGGACTCAACTTCAAAGTCGTGGATTCTTGCGAGATAATGTTGTGCGATTCGCGTATCGACCATTTGATACTCGATGGGTGTATTGGGAACCGATTACAAAGTTACACAATGAAAAGTCGCCGGACTTGTTTCCACAAATCTTTGAAGGGAACTATTGGATCTCGATGTGCCAGCAGAATCGAAAAGAGTACGACGCACCGGTGGTTTCGACGATATTGATCGATGGTCACATCATCGAGCGAAATGCATTGTGCTTTCCAATGCTACTCAACGAGCACGTCAATGGTCACACCCTGTTCGGCGATACGGGGCGCGTGTGCCACGAGTTGGGCGATCATTGCGTTAACCTGACCGATGCTGCCGTCGATTACCTCGATGTGCGCGGCAAAATCAAAGCGACACCATCGCTGTTCTTTCACACGATTGCAGCGTTGCACGCACCGCAATATGCAGTCGAAAACAAAGATGCCCTGCGACAGGATTGGCCACGCGTGCCTCTGCCAAACGATGCGAAGTTACTGAAAGCCTCGGGAGAACTCGGCAAACAAGTCGCGGCGCTACTCGACACGGAAAAGCCAGTGTTGAATGTGACGAACGGAAAACCGCGGCGAGATTTGAGGTCGATGGGTGTACCATCGCACGCCGGTGGTCTGATGCTGGACGATACGATCGACTTCGCCGTTACGGCGCACTGGGGCACTGCGGGGAAGGGTGGCATCTGTATGCCGAGTACGGGGAAGGCGATCGAGCGTGCGTACACGGTCGCAGAACGGGCCGCGATCGGCGATGGTATCGCGTTACTCGGCGAAACGACCTTCGACATTTACCTGAACGAACGCGCCTACTGGCAGAACGTGCCGAGTCGCGTCTGGACGTATACGCTCGGCGGCTATCAGGTGCTGAAGAAGTGGCTGAGCTATCGCGAGTTCGCACTGCTCGGTCGCCCGCTCAGCATCGACGAGGTCGAGTACGTGCAACACGTCGTCCGCCGCATCGCCGCACTGCGACTCATGGGGCCGGAACTCGACGCCAACTACGCGAGCGTCAAAGCCGATCTGTACGAGTGGCCGAGCGAATAGACTTCGAGCGATGAGACTCCGAGGTGATGTGAAGTTGATGGTGTTGGCGTGGCGATGGTTGGATTTGGTGGCAGCGCCGCAGTCAACGGCGTGACCGCGATCGGGTGCGCGGGATCGTCGACGTATTGCAGCGTCGTGGCCGATGTGGTGCTCGTGCCAATAGTCTCAGGCAACAAAGTCGTTTGGAACGCGATCCCCTATTTTGTAAGTAACACAGACCTGGACCTTTGCAAAAGGGGAATCGACGTGTCCACGCCGAACCCGCCGGTTGAATCGACCGACCACGCCGAAGCCCGCCTCGCGAAACTCCGCGAACTCGAAGCCCTC
>JAYSKW010000126.1:0-2358 GCA_043726085.1 Limnoglobus sp. | reverse complement strand
CGCTCGGCCACCTTGCCGATGTGCGCGGAACGCTCGTGAAATTGCTCGACCTCAAACAGCCCGGCGAAGTCCAACTTGCGGCACTCGCCGTGCTGGATCGCTTCGGCGATCCGACACTCGCGGAGATCCTTTTGAAAAACTGGCCGACGCTTTCGCCGCGACTGCGCGCCGCTGCCGGCGAGTCGATTTTATCGCGCAAAGAGCGAGTAAGAGTCCTCCTCGATGCCATCGAGAAGCAGACGTTTTCGCCGGTGAATCTCGATGGCACGCAGATCAAACGCCTGATGGCGCACAAAGACCCCGCGACGCAGAAGCGCGCCGCAGTTCTGCTCGCCGCATTCAAGCCCGCCCGTCGTACCGAAGTCGTGACGAAGTACCGCAAAGCACTGGAAATGAAGGGCGATCCGGCGAAGGGGAGAGTCTTGTTCGTCAAGAACTGTGCCGCGTGCCATAAGCTCGAAGGCGTCGGTCAGGAACTCGGTGCGAACCTCGCGGCGATGAAGAATCGCGGCGTCGAAGCGATCCTCACGAACGTGCTCGACCCGAACGCCGAGGTGAACCCGCAGTACGTGAATTACAGTTGCAACCTCGACGATGGCCGCACCATCACGGGGATGATTCAATTCGAAACGGCAACCAGCGTAACGTTCGTTCGCGGCGAAGGTTTAAAAGACACCGTCAGCCGGAGCAACATCGAAAGCCTGAAAAGCACGGGCCTATCGCTGATGCCCGAAGGACTCGAAAAAGACATCAGCATCGAAGCGATGGCCGACCTGATCGCGTACCTCATGCAAGTCCCTTAACCCCAGGTGATATTGTGACGACTCGTCGTAAATTCCTCGGTGTCGCGGCTGTCAGTGCGTTGTCACTGCCCGCGTTTTCGTATCGTCGCGTCTACGGCGCGAACGAGAAACTCAACCTCGCCATCGTCGGCTCGGGCGGTCGCGGCGCGGCCAACTTGGGCGGCGTATCCAGCGAGAACATCGTCGCGCTCTGCGATGTCGACCGCGCGGCCAACACGAAGGCCGCCACCAGCCACCCGCACGCCCGTCAGGAAGCCGACTTCCGCAAGCTGTTCGACCACGAAAAAGAATTTGATGCCGTCGTCGTCAGCACCTGCGAACATACGCACGCGATGGTGACGCTCGCGGCACTGCGTTCGGGCAAGCACGTCTATTGCGAAAAGCCGCTTACGCACAACATCGCCGAGGCACGTGTGATCCGCGAGGCGGCCGCGAAGACGAAACTCGCGACGCAAATGGGCACGCAGATTCACGCCGGGGACAACTACCGTCGCGTCGTTGAGTTGATTCAAACGAACGCAATCGGGCCGGTCCGCGAGTGCCACATCTGGGTCGGCCGCACCTGGGGTTTGCAGACCGCAGAGGGTGCGAAAAAGAACGACATTCTGCACGTGACCGAACGCCCGAAAGACAGTGCCGCTGTGCCGGCCGGGCTGAACTGGGATTTGTGGATCGGCCCCGCACCGATGCGGCCGTTCCACCCGATCTACGTGCCGGGACCGAAGTGGTATCGCTGGTGGGATTTCGGCAACGGCACGATGTCCGACCTCGGCAGCCACTGGAACGATCTGCCGTTCTGGGCACTGAAGCTGAAAGCCCCGCTAAGCGTCGAAGCGTTCGGGCCACCCGCACACGCGGAACTCGCGCCCGCATCGATGCAAGCGACCTATGAGTATGGCCCTCGCGGCGACATGCCCACACTGAAATTGTCTTGGTATCAAGGCGTAAACAAGCCACCCGCCGTGCTCGATGGCACGATCCCAAAGTGGGATTCGGGCGTGTTGTTCGTTGGCGACAAGGGCATGTTGCTATCGGATTACGGCAAGTATTTGCTGCTCCCGGAGAAGCAATTTGTCGACTTTAAGAAGCCCGAACCGACGATCGCCAAGTCGCTCGGCCACTACGCCGAGTGGATTCACGCATGTAAAACCGGTGCCCCGACAACGTGCCACTTCGACTACGCAGGCTGGTTGACCGAAGCCAACCACCTCGGCAACGTCGCCTACCGCGCCGGCAAAAAACTGATCTGGGACGCCGAAGCCATGAAGGCCACCAACTGCCCCGAAGCCGATCAATACATCCATCGCGAGTACCGCAAAGGCTGGTCCCTGGCGTAAAATCCGTAAGTCTCAAAACAGATCTCACGCAGAGCCGCAAAGACGCAAAGAAAAAATAACAGTTTTTTCTGATCTCTGCGACTTGGCGTGAGAAAAGACTTCATTGCGAGTCAAAATAGGTAACCGTTCACGCGATATTCGTTTTTTCTGTGAACCCACTGGTATTGTAGGTCGGGTCGAAGCTTTGAGAGGCCCGACAGTGCATTCACGCGAGGATT
>JAYSKW010000125.1:0-4540 GCA_043726085.1 Limnoglobus sp. | reverse complement strand
ATGCGAATCGTCTTCGACGATGAACTACCGACATGGAACTATCGTGCCATACCCATCAAACCGGGAAGTTAATTTCAGACAGTTCCTTACGTCGATTTTGCACGCCACTTGGGCCGCGAGTTTGGCGTTATTGAGGTACAGCGCCCGGTTGGCGGCGAGCGAGCGGCCATCGGTGAGTTCGGCTAGCCGTGCCAGGAGGTACGGCGTGAGGCGGGCACCGCTGATGCCTTCGGCCGCCGCGTCGAGTTCCGCTTCGCCGAGTGCCTTGTCGAACTGCTCCGCCGGTACCGCCAGTTCGCTCGGGCACGGCTGCGACAGCACCGCACCGCCGCCGCCCATTTGCACGTGAGCACGGAATATCGCGGCCGCTTCGCTCGGCGTTTCCACACGCACCGACACGCGCCCTTGGCTGCGTTGCACGTAGAACGCGGGGAACGCATCCGAACGATAGCCGATGACGGGCACGCCGAAGGTTTCGAGCAATTCCAGCGTTCGCGGCAGGTCCAGTATGCTCTTCGCACCGGCACACACGACCAGCACCGGCGTACGGGCGAGTTCGGTCAGGTCGGCGGAAATGTCGAAGATCGGTTCGCGGTGCGCCCCGCCGATTCCACCCGTGGCAAACACGGAGATTCCCGCCATGTGCGCGAGTGCCATCGTGGCGGAAACGGTGGTTGCGGCGAGCTTCTTCAAGCCGACGACCGCGCCGAGATCGCGGCGGCTGGCCTTCAAAACACCGTCGGACTTCGCCAATTCCTCGATTTGGCCAGTCGTTAGGCCGATGGTTGGCTTGCCGTGCCAGATCGCGATCGTGGCCGGCACGGCCCCTTCGTAGCGAATCGCGTTTTCGGCTTGTTTTGCCGTCTCGAAGTTCGTCGGCCACGGTAAACCGTGCGCGATAATCGTCGATTCCAGCGCCACCACGGGGCGACGTTCGCGCAGGGCGATTGTCACTTCTTCGGACAGTATCAACCAGTCGGGGATCATTCGTTGCCTCGCGCATCGACATTGAAAGCCGTTTCGGACATAATGCCAATCATGAGAGTTATCGACGAGACGATTCCTGAAGAATCTTTGCCGGTGGTTTCCCCCGCAATCGTGCTGGGATGGATTGCCGCATCCGCTGCGGTCGCGTGGTACCCGCTGTTGCACGCGCGTGCGACCGGCATTTTACGCGATGCGATGGATGAACCACTGTTCGCGCTGCGTACCGCCGAATTGATCCGCGTGGCCGATTGGCAGCAAGGCATCGGCCAAGGTTACGTAGCCACGACGGAGGGGCATGAACTCGTCGGCCACCCGGACAAACTCGCCGTACTCCTGAACGCCAGCGTGAAGAGTACCGTACCGCTGGAAGCGCCGATACCGACAACATTCGAGCGCGGCGAACGGATCCGCGAAGCGGTACTCAGCCCGTCGCCACCCGTCGTCGCACCGGCAATCATCGTCTTCAACGTCCTCTGGTTTGCCGTCGGTTTACTCGTGGCTAAACAAACGGGTGTGTCGTTGCGGAATTATCTGACGTTCGGCGATGCATCCGTAACGGCGCGGCTCGGCGGCCTGACGGGCACGGACCTGCTGCGCGACGAATGGTGGCGGCTAATCGTCTCGTGCTTCGTGCATCAAGGCGCATTTCACTTGCTTTTGAACATGTACGCGCTCGGTGCGCTCGGCCCGCTGATCGAATCGAAATGGGGTCGTTCGCGCTTCTTGCTGTTGTACGCAGCGTCCGGCGTCGGCGGGGCGTGTCTGGCGATGGTCTTCCGGCCAGAGGCGATGGTGTCGGGTGCATCGGGTGCCGTCTGGGGTTTGCTGACGTCGGCGATGGTCTGGTTGGTGTTGTACCGCGAACACTTGCCGGAAGGCATGGTGTCCGATGGGCTGCGCCGCCTGGGGATCATGCTCGGGTTGAACGCAGCCATCAGTTTCGTGCCCGGCATCAGTTGGGAGGCGCACTTCGGTGGCGGCATCGTCGGCGGGCTGGTCGCGTGCATCTTCGGGTTACTGCGACCAACCGGTGGCGGGCGACGGACGATCGCCGCACTCGGTTCGATGTCGCTGCTGGCAGCGTGTGTCGTGGCACTCGGGTTTTTCGCCTACAAGAGCGAAAAGTGGCGACCGCTGCGAGAATACGAATATCGCAAGCAACGCTACGCCTACCTGAAGCAAGTCGAGCCGATTCTAGCGACGATCGATTTGCGAAAAGTGAACATTATCTCGAACGACGCGCGACTGGCGCTCGCGGTGCAAACGCCGGATCGGTGGAAGAGTATTGCGGAGCGCGTCCGGCAGTTGAACGCCGACGCCAAAGCCGCGGCCATCGCGTTGCGGAATATGTCGCGGCCACGGTTTTTCGCCACCGATGTGCGTGCATCAATGGCCGCTTACGCCGACGCCGTCGCCGACTGGTCCGAGGCAGTGTTGGCGATGTTCGACGACCCGAGCCGAGACATGAAACTCGTCGACGAGAAGCGTAAAATCATCGACAAACGCAACGAGGACGTGTCGCTGAAGTAAAAGAGATTGGGAACACAGTTTTTTGACACAAACGAATCAAAACGTGCTACGTTTCTCGCATACCCGAACCGACACTGGGAGCGAGCGATGTTCGACGATGACGACGACGAAGACGGTTTGCCGGGCTGGTTGATTTTCTCACTCATCTTCGTTGCAGGTAACATCATCCTGTACTATTCGACAGGGCGTATTCTCATTCCGCTCAAATAACGGGTGAAGTTTCGCTTGCAACGCCATCGGTATTTGTTAGTCTCTTCGCATCCTTTCAACGCACGGGAGCGAACGATGTCCGACGATAGCGATGGTTCCGGCTTCAAGGGCATACTCATCTTCATTGCCATTTTCGGCGTGGGAAACGCGATCCTGTACTTCACAACGGGGATTTTCCTCATCCCGCTCAAATAATCGGCAGGCCATGAACGACGCGGTTTCACGGCGATACTGGGTTTGGCCGTGCCGTCTGAATGCGCCGACCGCACGCGCGATTCTGCGAGCGGCTGGCTTAGCGGAGCCGTGGTTGCGTGGCCTCCGTTGGTTGCCCACCGCGATCGCGGTCGGGGCGATCCCGATCTTGCTTGCGTCGGTGCTTGGCACGTCGTTTCATCAAACGCTGACGGGTCTGTTGTTGGTGCCGTTGCTGTTGGCGTGCGTGGTGCAGGATCGCTTCGTTCGTGGGATCGCGATCGTCGTGACGGTCATCGGTGTGCATTCGTTCATCGCAATAACTCTCAGTGCGACCGACCCCGAACACGCTGCGATGATTCTCGATGGTAGTGTCCCGTATTGGGAACGAACGCGACATTGGATTATCACAGGAGACGACCCCGAGTACCGTTGGCGAACGTGGCTGCCCGCTCACCTACAACTCGCGGTCGGCGTGCCACTCACGGGCTATTTGTCGCTCGGCGCGATCCCGCTGAGCATCGGCATTCGCGAAGTGGACCTGATGAACTTCTACGTCGGCCGACTGATCGTTACCAGCGATCACCCCGGAATCGCGTTGGCCTGCGGCTGGCATCCGTGGTCGATTGCCCGTGGCCTCGGGTATGCGGTACTGTTGTTCGAGGTCGTGTCGTGGTCTTTAACGCGAATGGTTCACGTCGAACTTTCGACGCGTAACCGCAGGCAATTCCGCTGGGCACTCGGCTTCACGTTGGCGGTCCTCGATGCCGCCCTGAAACTCGGGATCTCGCCGTATATCCGCGATCAACTCTTCGCGAACACGACTATGAGCTAACCCGACGCTGAAACGCTGCCCGCTTTCGTAGCATGGCGGCAAGATTTCTAGGCGTTCGTTTTGTTCGGCACGTCATTTCATTTCCGACACACCTATCCGATTCCCCTTTGTTTCTCGCGAGTTTCCTCGCTTTGCTTAAATAATGTCGCTCGATTGCGGCTTGAGGCGCACGAATTGCGTTTGGGTGTTTCGGCAACCGTTGTCATCGCATGGGATGGTGACGCGACCGTTTTAAGGACACCACTCTCCATGGCTCCTGAAGGCATGGTCTATCTCGTTGGGGCAGGCCCTGGCAGTCCGGACCTCATCACCGTTCGCGGTTTGCGACTGCTGCAATGTGCGGATGTGCTCGTCTACGATTCGCTCATCCACCCCGATTTATTACGGGAAGTACCGACCGTCGCCGAGCGCGTATACGCCGGCAAGCGCGGTTACTGCATCGGCTCGACGCTTCAGGAGACGATCAACGATGTCCTCGTCAATCGTGCCCGCGACGGTCTGTGTGTCGTTCGCCTGAAAGGGGGCGACCCGTGCGTGTTTGGCCGCGGTGGCGAGGAAGCCGAGTATCTGGCGGAACGAGGGATTCGCTTTGAAATTGTGCCGGGCGTCACGACCGCAATCGGTGCGTGCGCCTCGGCGAACATCCCGCTAACGCACCGAGACGCGGGACAATCGGTGGCGCTCGTGACGGGGCATCACGACCCGGACAGCGACGAATGCGAACACGACTGGGCGGCACTCGCTTGCATGAGCAACCTCGTGGTTTACATGGGGCTTCGGCACATC
>JAYSKW010000124.1:0-5455 GCA_043726085.1 Limnoglobus sp. | reverse complement strand
GCGGCATACACCAGCGAGAACCCACCCGCGAGCCACAAGTTCACGCGGCCCGAATACTCCATGACGCGGCGAATCGCCCACCACGACAGCGGCTTGTCGCCGATCCGTTCGAGTTGTGTGGCCCGCGACGAATCGAGCGGTTTGTAGTGCCGGTCGTGGAAGTGCCCGCGTAGCCGCGACGCCCCGCGCCAGAGGAACAGCGTACCGAGCGCCGCCGCGAATAGGTGCAAGTTCGTGAAGCGTTGCCACGCCAGCCCGTTGGCGCGATCGCTGGCGAACCAGTAACGCACGATGCCGAACGGGTTCATCGTGTGCAGGAACATCACGGAATCGAACAGGAAGCGACCGAGCGATTCGGGCATCCGATTCAGCCAAAGCCGTAGGTTCTCGCCGGCCACGACGCCGATAATGAGGTAAAACAGCACGCCGAGCAGGCCGAGCATTTCGCCGATACGCCGCACGCCCACCGGTTCGTAAACCCACGCCGTCAGCCCTAGCCCCGCGATGACGCCCCAGATGTACGGCATCAGCGCGAGAACGAGCAAGTCTGGCGTTTCGACGATGTCCGCGAAGATCAACATGGTCACGACGGGAAGCCCCGCCAGTTGAACGAGCGTGTAGCGACCGACGCCGACGAGCCACTCGGCGAGGTAGACTCGCTTCGGCTGGATCGGCGAAATCAGCAGGAATTCGAGGGCTTGGCTCTTCGGCAACTGCGTCAACCGCCAGCCGATCATCGCAGCCCCTTCGACGAAGCCGAGCACGAGCAGGATCTGCGCTATGGCCGATATGATCGCGGGTGTTGGCGTTTGGATGACGAAGCCGACGAGCGCGGCAACGGCGAAAATGTGCATGACCACCGCACGGCGGAACGCGATCTGCCGTCCGGGGGCGGTCATCGCCACGCGGAAAAACGGTGCGAAAAACATCAGGACGCCTGCGAAGGTCGGGCGACGGAACGTGTGATACTCGACATGTGCGACGATCGGGCCACCGGTTGCACCGACGTTTTTCCGGTCGCCAGCGGCACCAGTTCCATCGCATTCGCACGCAACAGTTGCGCCATCATTTCGGCAGACGATGGGAACCGGCTTTGCGGCGCGGGCGAGAGTGCGCGGGCGAGAATCGGTTGCTCTTCGTTCGTTAACAAGCTCAAATCGGGTGGCGGGCGGTAATAGTTTTTACCGGGAACCTTCGGTGGCGCGGGGAACGGAAACGCACCGGTTCGCAACAGGTGATACGTCACTGCCAAGCTGTACTGGTCGCTCGTATCGGTCATGTTACCCAGGAAAATCTCGGGGGCGGCATAATCGAGCGTGCCCTGCCGGTAACACGGCGTCGAGCTTCCGTTCATCGGTAACGCCAACCCATAGTCGGCGAGTTTCGCTTCGTCATCGATCAACAGAATGTTGTTCGGCTTCACGTCGCCGTGCTGAAAACCGACGATTTTCCCTTCAAACGCATGCGAACGTGCGTTGAGGAAATCGAGCGCCACCGCCGCTTGATGCAAGTACAACAAGATTTGTTTCGGATCGACCGCTTGCTGAAACTCTTCGGCATACAGCAGATATAGGTCGAGGAGGCTCGCATCGGCGAGGTCCATCGCGATCACGATGTACCCCGGCATCGACCAAACTCGTCGCGTCGTCAACAGATTGGGGTGTTCGAGCCGCTGGATACCCTGAAGGGTGCGAATTTCCCGCGCCGTGGAGTTGGTATTCTGGCTCGACAGGAACTTCATTGCGATCGATTCGCCATCGGGCGTCGTCGCTTCCCAAACCGTTGCAAATGCGCCCCGACCGCGCAACCGCTTCAAGCAATACCCGGGAAGTGGCTCTGCACCAGCTTCCGGGGTAAATGGGTCGGGTTCTCGCGATACGAGAACCGTCTTCGCGGATCGTTTGCGTTCCAGCATCAGGGGGAACTAACAGTATTTCCAGATCCACGGGGTTCTGGCGGTCGGTTTTCGTGAACGGAATCGTAATAATCTAGAACACTTTTCACCGCAGCACAATTTCCAATGCGGCATTAAAGCATAGCCGCCAGTCGATTGATGCCGGCTGTGTCGATTGCAAATTGTAGTCGGGTTAGACAAGATTGGAATGCTTCCAACTAATCGGTTGTCCGTCGCGGTACGGCATGACGCCGTGGAATTGTGCAGCGGCCAGATCGAACACCATCGGCAGGAAGTAGCGGTCGCCGTCCCACAGCGGCAGTTGCAGTACGCGGTCGAGTTCCACCCACGCGAGTTCGCCTTCGTCGTTCGCGGTGTGCGGCGTGCCGGTCCAATCGAGAATGCGGAAGAGGAAGCCGAACCAATCTTCGCCATTCTTACCGAAGCCAGGCCAGGACACCGTACCCGCGAGTTGCACTTTCTGGCACTCGATGCCTGCCTCTTCGCGAATCTCGCGCGTCATCCCCGCAACGATGTCTTCATCGCGTTCGAGCTTTCCGCCGAGGCCGTTGTACTTGCCGAAGTGCGCATCGTCGGCCCGCGCATTACGGTGAACCAACAGCACCCGCCGCCGATCCGGCGAGAACACGTAACCCAGCGTCGCAAGGATCGGCGTATACGGCATGAGTTGCCCGATACCTGAGTTGCGACCTGCTAGAATTCGTCGTCGGTGTTGCGTGGAATTTGGCTATTCAGTACCCAGTTAAAATCGGCTTCCAATTCGGAATGTTTCGCGTCGCGATCGCAATCGGGCACAGGGAAACTCAAATTGTCGTCAATTGTGGCGAATTTTAGGAATTTCAAGTTGGCAAACCTCGGATCGTGCATCAACTGGTCGAGCGCATCGACGAACGTCTGCACGGAGGGTTCATCACCTTCGATGGCAAAACCAATTTCCTGCAAGGAACACCTCACGTCGTTGGGCACAGGTGTACTACAAATGCACATTGCAAGCGTGCAACCATTTGTATTGAATACCAGGAGAAAAGCGATTTCAAGGACGAATTCTTTTCATTGCGGTAGAATTTTTCATACGCGGTGATGCTGGTATCAATTCTGACAATATGGGATGATCTCCCAACTGTCGATTGTCGTCAATCCCGATCAATTCCAATGGCGCGCGGCTTCGGCCAGATGATTGACGATCGGTATGCTATTGTACACCCAATCGGTTCGGTCAACACCTTCTAATTCGATTGCGCAACAATTTGAAAATGGGATTCCCACATAGCTAGGGGACTCGGTTTCGGCGGCACGATCCGCGAGTAGGCGGAAATAGTCGCGCAATGGCGAGTCGCGCGTGAGAGCGGGCGTGACCGAGCCGGGCGGTACATCTCTCGTGTGAAGTAATGCGGGGTGATCTGCGATATGGGCATGGAGGACACGAGATTGATGGCGACGGAGAGTCGCGGCGGAAATACCGTCTAGCCGCATGTGCGCAATGTCGAGATTCAGCCCGACGTGCTGTCTCAAGAGGGGATCGTTTTCGATTCCACCGAGGACGAAATCGAGCGACGATTCGCTATTGAGCAAGTAAGTCAAGCCGGGTTCGTACTCGAGTGCGATAAAAAATTGATGCCCGATACTTTGGGAAATACTCGTCTCTCGCACCTTTTTGATGACGGCACGGAGGGAGTCGAATAGGATTCGATACTTTTGTTGTCGGGTACTGACGTGACATCTTCGCCGATCCAAGTTCTTTTTGCAGGAGAGACACCAACAGGGATCGTGGATGGCCCCGCATGTCGTCTCGACGATCGCATGTGACATTCGGCCCGTTTTGCGAAGGCGGCAGGCCGTTAGTAGTGAATTGGCTAGGGCAGACGTGGCAAGGCCACGCATGCGGTTGTCGATGGTGGAAAGCCACGGCAAGTACGTTGCGAGCGCAGCAATGCGGCAATGCTGTTCCGGGGCGACGCTCAGTTGCTCGTCCACTGCTTTAAACTGAGCTTCGATCCATTCTGCAATTTCGCGGTGGTTGCCGTTAAAAGCCAAAAACTGCGTAGCTCGGTTCACTGGTCGATCATCCCACAAATCTTTCGATTCAAAAGAACGATCGATTTCACGAATGTCAACTTCGCGGACCATCATGACATCGAATGTGCGTGTACCGGTCGCGTTGACAACGTCCGCCACGAACTGTTGAAGCGGGCGCGTGCTGCAACTGGTCATCACGGAGGTCACGACGCGCGGTCGTTCCGTTTCGCACGGAACGAGTGGCGGACATGTCTGGTTTTGCTTGGTAATATTCAACTGCTGAGGACAATCCGCTAAGTCTGCAATGGCGTTACGCCATCGGTACAGTACGATGGCTCTCGTACCTTGAATTTCCAGAACCAAGCGTATGGGAGGTCGACCATTTTCGGCATCGACTTCCGCATCGAAGAGCCAAAGGTGTCGGAGCTGGCGTCCGTGAATCCCGGCAATGCACCAATAGCGACGACCAGGCAGTTCAAGTCCGAGGGTATTCTCGACACTCCTCAAACAGGAGAGGTCGAAGGAAATCTGGAACAGCGGAAGCACCTCTCGTGGATTCAGCAGCACGATCCGGAGGTTACATGTGTGCTGGATGCGGTTTCGATCTGCGGGAGTAGCATGCGGTGGTACGATTCCGACGTACTCATCGAGTGCTTCCGTTAGGTTGCTTTGCGTTTCATCTTTTATTATCTCGGTTTGATGCAATACAATTCCAGCTGGGCTTCTCAGCCATTTGATACAGGAAGCGATGTGAGTATGGATCTCCTCGTCGGCGACAGGGATCGCGTTGAACGATCCCGACAAACCATCCTTACACGAATAGTTCCAAGCGGTGTCGAGTGTAACAGTCGAATTCCTGAGTACGAATGGTTCAAAATTCGGATCGTGCATTAAATAAGATACGTCATCGAGTGAAGGCCCATTCCAACGATAGCCGATCACCACAACGGCATGACCCTTAGTACCTAATGGTGGTTGAACGCGATGATCGCCTTCAGCCACTTTGACCACCAATTTGATCCAACTGGCGACATCGACCGCCAAAATGACGGGGCAACGCGCATCGATATAAGCCTGGATGATTCGTGAAACCAGCCGATCTGTCAGTACCTTCCGATCGCGACTGGACACGTGGTCGGAACTCACGCGAAAAATTCGTTTCCCGCGATTTGCATATCGCAGGGTGTGGTGAATGTGGCGCGGAGTGATTCCACCGACATTATAGTGCTGGGTCGAAGCATAGTGTCGATTATTTGCGACACAAATTACAGACCCAGATTCTCGTCTCGCTGAAAATTTGCCTGCAATCCGACTTGCTAAATACGTGATCGAATGCGAGCCGACGACCCGTGCGCCGCGATCCGATAATAGGCCTAACGTCATGATGATACACGCCTGCGCGCACATCGCTCCGCCCGTTTTCGGGTCGGCCATACTGTAGATTGTTGATGGAAAGACCGGACCGCCGAAAACCGGGCCGTACCCACCGATTATCACTGTGGTTGCAGGGTCCGTGAGAAAGCG
>JAYSKW010000123.1:0-2052 GCA_043726085.1 Limnoglobus sp. | reverse complement strand
ACCAGTTCTTGCAGATCGGGAACGAGTTTTTGAAAGTCATCGCACTTTTTCACATCGAGCAGCGAACCGAATTCGTGGCGATACGACGATCGCTCCGTGACGCCACGGGTGTTGCCCGATTTGGCTAAAGTCTTAATGGGGTATTCGGTGTTACCGATGCCACGTTGCCAACGCAGCCGATCCTTGCCGAGATCGTGGTACTTGGCCGCAAGCACGATGGCATCGCTGAGGCATTTGTCGAACCCAAGCTTCGCCACGAAGCTCTCGGCGGCGGCTTTCGCATCGTCGAGGTGTGCGTGTAGTTCGCATGGGCGTATCGCTTTCGCGTCGGCATCGGCAAATGCGGGCCGCACGAACCAGTACCAGATTTTCGTTGGCTCTTCCTCATCGCCAGTCACGCCGATCTCGACTTTCCGCACGAGCTTCATTTTCGTGCGTATCGGATCGTTATCGTTATCCCACTTTCGCAGCCGAAGTTGATTTCCATCCTTGTCAAACCACTCATCCGCGACGTCGTAATCTTTGCGTTTCTCGTCGTATTTCGAACCGCCGTCGAGCAAGCCTTTTTCCAGCCCGCCCGCTTGCGGTGGTAGCAAGATCGTCTTGTGGTTCAGATCGTCTTTGTCGCAGTCACACATTTCGCCGAGCGTTGTTATCTCCACGCGATCTTCGTCATCGAGAACCCAAACGGGTGTCGCGGGCGCGGCGACAAGTTTCTTGATCGCATTGAAAACGCGATCCGTGCGGTCGCCTAACAGTTCGTGATTTTTCAGCGGATAGACTTCGAGCATCTCGCCCGCGTGTTTCTGAAACGTCTTGCGTTCGCGCTCGTTTTCGAACTCGCGATCGAGTTCCCACACCTCCGCACGCCACGCGACTTTCGTTTGTGGCGGCTCCCACTCGCTGACACCGTGCAGATACTCCGCAACCGGTGGCCGCCCCGGCAGCTTGTCGCGAATCGTCGTGAGTGCCCATGCGTCGAAGAGGATATCCGTAACGGGCAAAATCGTCGGCGGCGGCGAAAACGCAGCCACCCGTGCCACGGGGTCGAGTTCGCCGAGTGCCGCCGGACTGCCGTTGCCATTCAAGGAGTGCAAGAGCGCGAGCGTCTTCTCACGGCGGACGTCAAAATCCTTATCGTCGAACTCCGCAGGCGAGACGATGTCGATTCGCGTGCCCACACATTTCCCGAAGCGGTTCACTCGCCCGAAGCGTTGCGCCATGCTGTCGAACGGCGAAAGATCGCAAACGAGATGGTCCGCCGAGATGTTGACGCCGACTTCGCCCGCACTCGTGCAAACGAGAAACACCGTCGGCAATTTAGTCTTTTCATCATCGGAAACAGGGGCTTTCGGCGGAAGGAATCGCGCGAAGATCGGGCAGCCTTTCGCTTCGCGTGGGTCGGCCATGTTGTCGCGTTCCAGGCCGCGCAGCGTGCCCGTCAGTTGTTGCACTTCACACTTCGCTTTGCGAAGGCTCGTCACGATGGCGTTCAGACTCTCCACCGTTCGCACGAAAACGAGGATCGCTTTGCCCGACTCTTTATGCACATGGCAGAGTGCGAGGAGCGTGTCCGCCAACTGCTTCTTCTCGTCGTCGACCGTGTGAAAAACGAGCGATTTCACTGCGTGGATCCGCTCGATTACCATCGCGTTGTCTTTGTCCTTAGGCACGAGAGCGAACACATCCCCCTTGCCACGCGATGTCGCCGTCAGTTCCATCACGCGGAATTTCCGGAACTCGTTGCAGCGCTTTTGCTCGTCTTGAATCGACATGAGCAGCGTTTGAAATGCGGGTTCGAGGTGGGCTTCGTCGTGGATGACGAGAACGTCTTGCCCGAGGAAGCCCGCGTGGAGTGGCTTGCTTTTGAAGCCGGTGCCGTAGCCGCTGAACAGGAGGCGACTGCCGATCATATCGACGGTGCCGCAAATCACCGCCGGCCGCGACGGGTCGGCACTCCACTCGCGATTGTCGGCAAACTGCCCGCGCAGAGTGCTGATGGCGAAATCGGGAACGTCCGCCACTTTGTTATTTTTGTACTTCTCCACCTCG
>JAYSKW010000122.1:0-5328 GCA_043726085.1 Limnoglobus sp. | reverse complement strand
CAGATATCGATTCGCGATGCGCGGAAGACTCTGCTGGAACAAGAGACCGAGAACCTGATCGATCGCTCGTTGGTGAACGAGGAAGCGGTGAACCTCGTCGAGAATCACGGGATTCTGTTCCTCGACGAGATCGATAAAGTCTGCGGGCCGCAATCGGGGCACGGGCCGGATGTCTCGCGGCAGGGCGTTCAGCGAGACTTACTCCCGATCGTCGAAGGCACGACGGTGAACACGAAGTACGGAGCCGTTCGCACCGACCATATTTTGTTCATCGCCGCCGGGGCGTTCCACGTCTCGAAACCATCGGACCTCATGCCCGAGTTGCAGGGCCGTTTCCCGATCCGCGTCGAACTCACCGACCTGACGAAAGCCGACTTCCACCGCATCCTCACCGAGCCGAAACATGCTCTCACGAAGCAGTACGCGGAACTGCTGCGTACCGAAGGCGTCGAACTCGAGTTCACCCCCGATGGCATCGAAGCGCTCGCCGATCTGGCATTCGAGCTGAACCGCTCGACGCAGAACATCGGCGCGCGGCGACTGCACACGATCCTCGAAAAAGTCGTCGAGGAGTACAGCTACGAGGGGCCGGACCTCGTCGAGAAACAGATCGTCATCGACGGGCCGATGGTGCGCGAAAAGATCGGCGCGATCATCCAACGCGAAGACCTGAGCAAGTATATTTTGTAGCGACGGTCTGGCACGAAGATTGCTGGTACTTGCGGTTCACCATCCACACAGAGCTTTCCCAATGGCCGCACGAACGTTTACGACCCACAACGACATGCCTGCAGATCGCCGCGCTTCGGTTGTGGCACTCGTCAATAAACAGTTGCTCGATCTGATCGACCTGTACACGCAGACGAAGTACGCGCACTGGAACGTGAAAGGCCCGCACTTCATCGGGCTGCACCTATTGTTCGACAAGCTCGCGGAGGAAGTCGAAGAAGCGATCGACGAAGTCGCCGAACGCGCGACGGCACTCGGCGGGGTGGCGCTCGGCACCGCCCGGCACACCGCAGCGCAGTCGCGATTGGCAGAATTCCCAGCCGAAACGTTCGATGGCGTCGCCGTCGTGGCCGCACTCGTCGAACGATATGCCGCCGTCGGTAAAACGACCCGTGCCGCCATCGACGAAGCCACGAAGCTTGAAGATTCCGATACGGCCGACATGTTCACCGGCGTGTCGCGCGATCTGGATAAATCGACGTGGTTCCTCGAAGCCCACCTTCAGAAATAATCATCGTGCCGAACGACCCCCCAGCCGCCACGCCGAGCACCCGCAGTCGCCTGCCCCTCTGGGGTGGGCTATTGGTACTTTTCCTGCTCGTCCCCGCGATCGGCGTGCCGATTCTGTTATCGCTGTTCGCCGAACCCGCGTTCCCGTCGTTCGACGAACTCAACCCCGCCGACATTCGCTCGATGGAAATCTTCGTCCTCAACCGTCCGGATCGCGGGCCGGACATCGGCAAGATTCGCATCTTGTTCCCGATAGCCGAAGCCGATCACCCGCTGTTGTTGGCGCACTTTTTGAAAGCGAAACGGGTCGATTACCTTCCGCCAAAGGTTTGGCTCGGGCGGCTCGTCGTCAAGCTCGCCAACGGCAAGAAACAGGACGTATTGCTCTACCGCGTCGGCAATGAAAACGACGCGAAGAACAAAGTGAAATTGCTCTTCAAGATCGGCCCGTATCAGTACGAAGCCGGCGCGGCCGACCCACTGACGAAACAGCTCGACGACTGCGTGGCGAAAGGTTGATTCGACTTCCCGTTTATTTTTGTCGCGTGAGGACGAGACTGCGAAGTTCGATGGATTGCTTGCCGGGGATGTCGGTCGCTCGGAGTGTCAGAATGCCGCGACCGCTCGGGAGAACGACTTTGCCCATCGATCAGCGCGACCCGCGGCACGCGATCGACATTCCAAAACAAAGTCTCATGGGCGCATCTCGTTCTGTTCGTGTAGCGGGCTTGTTTTGCCAGAGGCCAGTATCGAAAGCCCGATCACTCCTGACGCCACCAGCACCGATCCGGGAACCGCCTGCCGATCACTACTGAGCAAATAGACGCCATACATACAAGCACCGATAGCGGACAAGACGGCTACGACACGGAGGATTTCGTGTGTCGCAATCCGGGGACGTGTCACCGAAGTCCGCACGGCTACGATTGACGCGAGGCCGAATGCGAGAATTACAATCACAACCAGCGTTTGGTCATCCATCGCGTCGTCTCCGCACCTTTTAGAAAGGCTTTCTTTTCAAGTGGTTGAGAGAATTATCGAGTTGCAATTGGGGAGTCTCGTCGTGTAAACTGGTTTGCTATCCCTTCACACTCTACGGTACGTCAATGGCACTCGCAATCGAACTGGAACAAGAAGACGACGGCCGTTGGTTCGGAATCATTTCGGACTTACCCGGTGTCATGGCGTACGGGCCGACTCGCGAGGAGGCTGCGACCGCAACGCGATTGCTGGCCATGAAGGTTCTGGCCGAGCGCATCGAACACGGCGAAGAAGTGCCGGAAGCGGTGGCGGACCTTTTCGCCGTCCGATCGTGATCTGGCCATCGACGAAAGCGAAACGAGTTCTCGCTGCCTTGAAGCGAATCGGATGGCGAGTCAACGGCAATCGGGTAGTAACCTTGCGGTTTATACGGAACGGTCAAATTCACTGATAAATTGTGCGTTCACGCCGAGACGAGGACTTTCACTTCCTCAATGTCGCAGCGACCGGATTTTTTGAACGGCCGCGGCATCGGTTGCGCCTGTTTCTTGGCGTCGATCGTTCGGCAGCGCAGCACGTATTCGCCCGCTGGCAATCCCGGCAACAACACGGCCCAATGCGCCTTCGCCAAACGCATCGGCCACGCCTTCGGTTGGCCCGCTTCAAACCCGAGTACGTCTTTCGGAATCGCATTGCCGGATAACTTCCCGCCCCATTGCTGCGGTGGCCCGAGTATCGTCGCGTCGGTCCACGGTGCTTTCGCGAAATAGGGATCGTCCTCTGGCCACGGCTTCCCGAGCGGGTGAATCCAAACTTGCACCTTCGACAAACCCGACACACCGACTTGTGCATAACCGGTGATCGGGATCGGCGCGTTGGTCCGAATCTCGGTCGGGACTTGGAACGTGGCGGCGAACGTTTTCAACGGGCTGTCGATGTCGTTATTCCCGTTGGCATACGTGTCGTTCGCATGGGCGAGATTGCTGAGCGTCACGGTCGTCAGCCACTTCACCGACTTGAATCCGTAGGCTTCTGGCACCACGATTCGCACCGGTCCGCCGCGCTCGCTGTCGAGCCACTCGCCGTTGAGTTTATAGCAGAGGATGACCGGCGGCAGGTCGTCGGGGTCTTCGAGGACGCGGCCGACGGGCAGCGAACTGCGGAAGAGTTGCTTCGGGTCGTCGTTGTGGTAGCCGTGGTAGAAGACGCGGCGGAGGTTGGCTTTCGGCTGCGTCAGCCAGAGTACATCGCGTAGCGGCACGCCTTCCCAAATGCCCATACCGAGCGGGCAACCAATGTTGAGGCAGGTCATCACTTTGGCGAACCGCACGGCGTGGGTCTTGCCGAGCGCGAGCAATGCCGCAAAGTCGAGTGCGGTGCCGTCTTTCTTCGCGAGTGGCTTACCGAGCGTTGCGGGGTTGTCTGGATCGGACAGCACTTCGAGCGTCCACGTGTCGCGGTGCATACCGACTTCGCGCTTCTTCGCGGCGGATAATTTGTGTGGTAAGGGAGTGCCGCGCGACACGTCTTGGAACTCGGCGGGCGGCGTAAAGTACGGCTCGAGCTTGCTCAGGACGCGCGTCAGTTCCGGCGGTTCGGCCCGCGCAGTGGACACCGACAGGCCAGCCGCCGTCGCCGCGCCGCAGCCGAGGAAAAAACGCCGAGTGAGTTCGTCGGGGGTCATAGATTGGCTCGGTTCGTGGATCGCGTAATCTATCGTAGCGAAGTGGCTCGTATTTTAATACGGCGGCAACAGCCGTCGGGCGATGTGTGCCAGCACGACGCTCAGAAAGACCATATTTCGTGCGAAACTGACAAATGGTAACACTCGCGGTGGGCGCACGGGTGCGCCCGATTCGATTGCGTGGCAGGTGGCCACGGCGAGGCGTTCCATCCAGGCGACCGAGCGCGGCCACTCCCATAGCCCTGCAACCCAGTCTTCTGGGATACCGTCGCGCCCGACGCCGCTGCCGATGATCGCCCCGACAATGGCCGCCGTCGTGTCGGTATCTCCACCGCAACGAATCATCGTGCGGATGGCCAACCCGAAATCGCGCGGGTGACGCAGCCAGCAATGCAGCCCAACCGGGACCGTGCGATACACGTAGCCGGACACGCCATGTGCGCAGCCGAGTTGCTCGGCAAACGCCTCGGTCGTTTCACCTGCGTTCAGGCTCTCCTCCACTTTCCGCAATAACGAATCGAACTCGTCGGAAGTCTCGGTGCCGATTGCGGAACGAAGTTGCCGGAAGAATTCCACCGGTGTATCGCTGCCACGTTTTGCGCACCACGCGGCCATTGCAACCGCGAACGCGCCGTAGAACGCCTTCGGGTCGGTGTGAGTGAGTTGCGTCGACGCGCGAACGAACTGCCGTAGCCTGTCGATGTCGTCGATCGCAGCCCCGAGGATGGGGCTTCGCATTGCGGGGCCATTGCCAGCGGAGAAGACGCCGCTACGCGACGGGGAGAACCCGATCCATAACTTCAGCGTCGCTCGCAAAGTCGCAGAGCCGATGCCAGCGGGCAACCCGGCCAGCCACCAGCGCAGCCGCCGACCGAGTTGGCGTGCAAACAAATCCGTATTGGTGGGCGAGGCACACAATGCCTGTGCGACCATGCACGTATGTTCGGTGTCGTCGGACACCATGCCTCGGCCCCACACGAATCGATGCCGGTCGGGTGGCCCCAAAAGCCGTACGCCACGCCGTTTCGACACGCCTTCGTATGGCAAGCCAATCGCATCGCCCACCGCACAACCCAAGATCGCACCCACAACCGATTGTTCCAAATGACGGCCTCGCCTACAAATCCCGCAACGGTGAAAGCCGGTGTCTGATATACGCAGAATTCGCCGCGACACGCAGGCTTTGCGTAGCGGAGCGCGGGCACAATGGCAGTTACTTTCTATTGATGTATTTCTCGCAGTTGAAAATGACACGTTACCGGCGAGGGATGATTATCGTTTCTGCGATGGCGTGCTGATCAATGTGGGTTCCCCTTGCTTGCGCTTTTTGAAGTTGCGCTATTTTCCGTGCGATAACATCGTTTTCCTAGGCAATTTCGAGTTCTTTCGATCCAGGCACCGTAAAAAGCGACGCTTGAGATTCA
>JAYSKW010000121.1:0-15056 GCA_043726085.1 Limnoglobus sp. | reverse complement strand
ACGTGGCGCTGGCGAGCCTCTGGAATTTGTTGGCGGGTTATGCCGGTCTCGTCTCGGTCGGCCAGCAGGCCTACGTCGGATTGGGCGCTTACCTTCTGTTCGGGCTCGCCATGCTGGCGGGCGTTCATCCGCTCGCCGCCATTCCGCTCGCGGGCGTCGCCGCCGCCATCATCGCGGTGCCGGTTGCGGCTCTGATTTTCCGGCTGCGCGGGCATTATTTCGCCATCGGAACCTGGGTGGTGGCGGAGGTGTTCCGCCTCCTCGCCGCGCAGACCTCGGCGCTCGACGGCGGGTCTGGCACCAGCTTGCCGGCCGCAATCGTCATCTCGATCGCGTCGAGCCGGACGATGCGCGAGTTCGTCGTGCCTTCATCGAGAAGCGTAATCGTCGCGAACTCGCGGTTCCCCGCCTCGAGCCGCGCCCGCGCTTCGAGCGCATCGGCGGGGTCGACAATTTTCGCATGGCCACTGGTATCGAAGCGATAAATGAGATCGAACATCGGGGAATCCTCTAGATCGCGCGGGCTTCGCCCAGTTGTGGCAGGTCTTCGAGCGAACGCAGTTGGAACAATTCTAGGAAGCGCAGCGTCGTACCGTAGCGCACTTCGGGCTGGGTGGCGTCGCCACGCTGCGTAACCGCGATCAGTCCGAGGCGAACCAGCCAGCGCAGCACCGATGCCGAATCCGCCCCGCGCGTGGCTTCGACCTCAGACTTGCGAATCGGCTGGCGATACGCCACCAACGACAACGTATCGAGCGCGGGTTGCGTCAGCCGGGTTTCGCGCGGCCCGCCATACAATTTCTCGCGCAGTTTCAGGTACGCAGGCTTTACAACCAGCGAAAAACCATCGCCGACGGGTTGAATCGCGTACGGCCGGTTCTGCGATTTGTACTTGCGGGTGAGGGCATCCATCGCGAGGCGAAACACATCTGGCGGCACGCGGACGGCGGCGCAAAAGGCATCGGAAGTGAGCGGGGCGCTACCGGTAAACAGCATCGCTTCGACGATCTGTTCGGGCGACGGCGGTGCAACCGTCGGGACCGCGACAACGGGCGGTACGGCTTCGGCTTGCGCACGAACCGGTTCCGCGAACGGCATCGGTTCGTGCGTAATTTCGAGCAGCAAATCTTCGCCATCGACCGACCAGTCCCCGTCTGCAATTGGCAGCGCGGCCGGCGTATCGGGTGTGGCAGGTGCGGACATGCCTACGGTGTAACCGATTACTCGTGCGGAAGGAAGAACAACCCCGTGACGAACGTGCCACCCCACAGAATCGAAAAGAGAATCCCGAGCGGCACGTGCAAACGCTTGTACTGCTTGAGACCGCTATACAGCATGATCGGTAGCAGAATGGCCGACGGTATCGCGAAGCGAAGGTGAATGCGGAGCGCATCGCGGGCGGCATCGGAAAAGTGTGCCGTCGTGTCCGCACCCAACCGCAAGAGTAGCTCGAAGCCGACGACGGTGGTCATCGTCAGGATGAAGAATGCGACGTTGATGCGGCCGTGCAACCGTTTGTGCCCCGTGGCAATCGCCACGATCGACGCAGCAAACAGAACCGTTACCGCGGCCACGAGCACTTTGAGTGTGAGAATGATTTCCGGACCGGTCGGCATCTGCAATTCCTCGCGTGATCGGGTATCACCATTTATAAGATAGTGACGAGGCGAATTCCCATTCTCCGATTGTTGAGCGATGACGACCCGAACGTAACCATAAATTTCATATGATTCCACGACACCCTTAACCTCCTCGCCGAATCGGATAGGGGCGACCGGGATTATCTTTTCGCTCTTAAAAATAAACGATTCGCGACAGCGAGAGGGAACTCGTAAACACCCGCGCTCCGCCTGCGCGTCCTGGCAAATACGAATTGGGCTTCCCCGGTTGGCACGTTCTGGTATGTGCGTTCTCGCAGGGATTCGTTGGGGGACGTTTTCTCGTTTGGGGGGAGTATCGAATGGACGCCACAAAAACGCGCACCGCTAGCCGTTCCGATAGTTTGCCGCTGGAGCGGATCAAGCAGAATCCGTATCAGCCTCGCAAGCGTTTCGACGACGACGAACTGACGCAGTTGCGCGATAGCATCAAGAACCACGGCATCTTGCAGCCGCTGGTCGTACGCAAAATGGGCGACGAGTTTCAACTCATCGCCGGGGAGCGCCGGCTGCGTGCGGCGAAGGCCGCCGGGTTGCACGAAGTGCCCGTTCACGTCGTCGATTTCAACGAACAGCAAGTGTTCGAGGCCGCACTCGTCGAGAATATTCAGCGCAGCGACTTGAACGCCATCGAGAAGGCAACGGGGTTCAAGGAATACCTCGAACGCTTCAAGATGACGCAAGACCAACTCGGCGCAAAGCTCGGGCTGGATCGCACCACCATCAGTAACTTGGTGAACCTGTTGAACCTGCCCGGCGACGTGCAAGATGCCGTACGGCACGGGACGATCACGCTCGGGCACGCCAAGGTGCTGAAGGGCGTCGCCGACTCGAAATTGCAATCGTCGTTGTGCAAAGACATCATCGTTAAGAGCCTCTCGGTTCACGCACTCGAACAGCAAATCAAGCTGCTCCGGCAAGAACCCACCGCCGAAACGGGTAGCAAGCGCGAAGCGAACGCACCCGCCGAAAAGACCGCACACGTGACGAGCCTCGAGAACGACCTACGCCAAAAGTTCGCCTGCCGCGTCGAGATCAAAGTGAAGGCCAAGGAAAAAGGCCAGATCGTCATCGGCTTCGATAACAACGACGACTTCGAGCGAATCATGCAGGTTTTGAATGGGTGAAATCGTCGTGACTGAGGAGCACGTTGTTGACGTGCTCCACGGCCAGTGGCAAACGCACGGGACCATTGTGCAGGGTTTGGATGATCGGGGTCAAAACGTGTTGGTCGATCCAGGAAACGACGGGTACGCAGACGGCGTCTGCGAAGCCCCAGAGTTGTTGATTCGTGTTGCCCACTAATGGGAAGTCCGGAGTGCCTTGAAGACGGGCGTACTCGCGTGGACTCATCCATCGCATCCGTAATTTCCCGTTGTCGATCGCGATTACTATCTGTTTCGCACTGCCTCCTTTCGGCGTCCGCAAACAACCGGCAAGGCCATCGAATCGAACCTCGGCACGCATAACTTTTTGCCGTATACGACGGAAAATGGTTCCGACCCACTTCCGCTTCGACGCAACGATCTCATCGGTTTGTTGCCGGTGCCGATCGCTCATCATTTGGTAATGGCGCAGTACCTGAGTATCGTCCCACCACTCTTGTCCGTCGTCGATGTCGATCACTTCGGCCAACGGTTCCCGGCGTACCGGCGGTTTGGGGAGCAGTAGCGTCACCCAACCCGTCGGTAGGTTCACCGTTCGCATGAACTCGAGAATCGGCTTTGTCCGAAGCATACTATGCTCATCGACCGGCCAAAGATAGCCGCGTTGCGGTCGTTCGTCGGGCTTGATTTCGTCGGTCATACCGACTACGAACACGCGCGGTCGGCTTTGCGGAGTGAAGTGACTCGCGTCGAGAACGAATGCATCGAGCCAATATCCAAGGCCGGCCAATCGATGCGCGATCGCGGTAAAATCCTTGCCCTCGTTCGACGATAACAAGCCGTTCACATTCTCGAGCATGACCAACGGCGGCCGACGATGCTCCATCGCTTCGAGTACATTTGCAAAGCCGAAGAATGTGGAAGAATGTACGCCTCTTAGCCCGCGATAGTGGCCCGCCAAACTGAGATCGATACACGGAAACGAGGCGGTCATCAGCGAGGGACGTTCGCGAATCCGCTCGACGATCTCTTCGGTTTTCCAGACGTCGCCGAGGTGAAAGTGCTCGGACTTGCCGAATCGTGCCTCGTAGGCTTTTTGCTTCTTGGTATCGATGTCATTTGCATAAATGCACTCCCACCCCGACGCGATTAACCCTTCGCGAACCAAGCCGATTCCGGCAAAGAACTCGCAGAACGTCTTGTGTTTGACTCGAATACGACGCTTATCGTGCGTCAGCTGGAGTGCAGTCTTCATCGTCTCACGTTGTTGATTTTGGTTCTTATAGTCCGTGTACTTATATCCCGTGGAATTATCGGCGTCAAGTACGAAGATGGAATCATGACACAGACCGATGTGAAAATACTCTTCGGAAACCGGATACGGCAACTCCGTAAAGCGCGAGGCTGGAGTCAGGAAGAATTCGCACAAATCATCGGGTTGGACAGAAGCTATATGGGTGGCATCGAACGCGGCGAACGCAACGTGAGCCTGGAGAATATCTGTTTGATCGCCAAGGCGTTGGACCTCCCCACAGCCGAGCTTTTTCATGGATGGGTTACCGATTCGACAACAGTGGACTCGAGCGAGTGAAATCGCACTCGAAGGAAAGAACGATGGATGCACTGGCTACTGTCAAATCGCAGATCGAATCGGCAAAGGTCGACTTAGAAGCCTGCAAACCGACAACGCTCGATTGGATTTCTCGCTCGATTCAGACCGCAGAAACAATCATACCATGGTTGATCGTGACAGCACTGGGAATGAAAGAGTACGTTGAGGATGTATTGAATGCACCGGCGATTTTGCGATCGATGTGGAATGACATTCGTGCGCATGTCAACCTGCCAAAAGACCAAATCGATGCGTTCCACAGACAGTTGGCGCTCGACGATGTTCTTCGCGAATCGGTTACTGGCGAAGTGGTGAGTAACGTGGTGACCAGGTACTTGAAAGAACATCATCCAGAGAAAATTCTCCTATCGAATGGACGAAGCGACTATCCCGACATTTATCTCTCGACTCAAGATTATTCAGTCCTTCCCCAGTTCAAGCGACACAAAACAAAGTTGATCGAAGCCGATGCGTACGGCGCGGCAGTAAAAGGCAATCGAAGTCATCCCGTTCGCGTCCCCGATGGCTTGGAGATTAAGACATGCCGCGAGCGAATCGCGGTCGATTGCCACCATCCGCATAGCGGTTTGCACCTAGTACTCGTGTTTAGCGAGACCGCCCGAAAATTCTCCGTAACCGATGTCCCTGTGGCTTTTCTGTGTACGAAAGATTACCGCGAATCGAAGCGAAACACGACCGCCACGACCGTCAAGTATTCATTCAACGGCGACCGTTTTGTTAGCCTCTTCAAAACGCCATGAAGGCAAGTTCGACCAGCCTGAACTCGTTTGACATCGCACTTCGTTGCGATTAGGATCGTGGGTCTGCCGAGTTCTGGAGGTCTACGATGCGACATTTCTCGTTGGTCATTCTGATGCTGATTGGGTTGTGGCTGCCGTTGGCGAAGGCGGACGATTGGAGTTTCCAGCCCGTTGTGCGGCCGGCGGTACCGGCTGTGACGGCGGAGTGGAAAGCGTGGGTGCGTACGCCGATCGATTCGTTCGTGTTGCAGAAATTGCTGATAAACAAGCTGAAACCGTCGCCGGAGGCGGAACGTCGGATTCTCGCGCGGCGGGTGAGCATCGACCTGACGGGGTTGCCGCCGACGCCGGACGAACTCGATGCGTTTGCCAATGACACGTCGAAAGACGCCTACGAAAAGCTCGTCGATCGGTTGCTGGCGTCGCCGCGATACGGCGAACGCTGGACGCGCCACTGGCTCGATGTCGCACATTACGCGGACTCCCACGGACAAGACCAAGACCGCTTCCGCCCCAATGCGTGGCCGTACCGCGACTACCTGATTCGCGCGTTCAATGCGGACAAACCGTATGCGAAGTTCGTTCGCGAACAGGTTGCGGGCGACGTGCTTTTCCCCGACGATCCGCAAGCGCTGGTGGCAACGGGGTTCCTCGCTGCGGGGCCGTGGGACGAGAGCGGGCTGCGCGACATCAACGAAAATTCGCTCGACCGGCAGATCGCCCGCAACCTCGACCGCGACGATATTGTAACGACGACGATGACCACGTTTGCGGGGCTGACCGTGCATTGTGCGCGTTGCCACGACCACAAATTCGACCCGATCACGCAGGCCGATTATTACGCGATTCAGGCTGTGTTTGCAGGTATCGACAAAGCTGAACGCGCCTACGATGCGGACCCGATCATCGCCAAGAAACGCACGTCGCTCGTTGCCGATCTGACGCGGGTTCGCGGCCTCAAGGGGACGGCCGATACGCAACTACTGACAGCCGAGCGTCAGCAGGAAGTGGCGGCATTCGAGAAGGCGTGGCACGAGAAGGAAAGTCGCTGGTTCACGCCCGAACCGGAGACGTTCACATCGAAGCACGGCGCGACACTCAAGCCGCTGCCGGATCGTTCGATACTATCGGGTGGGGCCGTACCGGAGCGAGACACGTACACCGTTGCGATGTCGACAGAGCGCGTGGCCATCACCGGGTTGCGGCTCGAAGTGCTGGCCGATGAATCGCTGCCGCACCACGGGCCGGGCCGACAAGGGAACGGCAATTTGCACCTGTCCGAACTGCGCGTGAAACTGTGCGCGAAAGGCAAACCGGATCAGACTGTCAGCGTGAAACTGAAGTCCGCGACCGCCGATTTCGACCAGGCCGATTGGGGCATCGCGCGGGCCATTGATGGCAACATTAGCACCGCGTGGGGCATCTACCCAGAGGTCGGCAAACCGCACCATGCGATCTTTGAATTCGACAAGCCCGTCGGCTTCGCCGGTGGCAGCACATTCACCGTCCAACTCGATCAACTCCACGGCGGCGGCCACCTGATTGGCCGGTTCCGTTTGAGCCTAACGACGAATGCAACACTCGTTTCGCCCACGACGAATCTTACCCCGATACTGCTAATTCCCGAAGCGAAACGCACGAACCTGCAACGCGCCGAAATCGCCCGTTCGCTCTGGGAAACCAGCATCGAACGCGAACTATCTGCGATGCCCGCGCAGGCGAAAGTGTATTGCGGTACGAACCGCTTTGCGGTCGATGGTAGCTTTCGGCCATCGCTGACTCCTCGGCCAATTCACTTGCTCGTTCGCGGCGAAATCACCAAGCCCCGCGCGGTCGTCGCACCCGCCGGGGTGCAAGCCATAGTCGGGTTAAATCGGCATTTTGCGACGCGCGATTTGAGCGACGAAGGCCAGCGCCGCGCGGCACTCGCCGACTGGCTGGCCGACCCCGCGAACCCACTGACGTGGCGCGTGATCGTCAACCGCGTGTGGCACCATCACTTTGGGAAAGGCCTCGTCGATACGCCGAACGACTTCGGCAAAATGGGCGGCGCGCCATCGCACCCCGAACTCCTGGACTGGCTCGCAACCGAGTTCCGCGACGGTGGCGGTTCGTTCAAAATGCTACACAAAATGATCGTCATGAGCAGCACGTATCGGCAAGCGGTACGGCACGATGCGACCGCCGACGCGAAGGACGGCGACAACCGGTTGCTCTGGCGAATGAACCGCGCCAAGCTCGATGCGGAGAGCGTTCGCGATACGGTGCTGATGGTCAGCGGGCGGCTCGACGAAACGATGTACGGCCTTCCCGCAAAGCAATTCGCGACGAAGCCCGGCGTCCACGTGACACCGCAGGCCGACTACGACACCTTCGATATCGATGCCCCCGAAGCACGCCGACGCAGCATCTATCGGTTCATTTTCCGCACCCGCCCCGACCCGATGCTCGAGGCGCTCGACTGCCCGGATGCGTCGCAATCGGCACCCGTGCGCTCTGCATCGGTGAGTGCCCCGCAGGCGCTCGTCTTGTGGAACAACAAGTTCACGCTGCGGCACTCGGAGCATCTTGCGGCACTGGCGGTGAAGACGTCCGCCGATGTTTCCGAACAGGTGCGATTCGTCGGCCCGCGCGTGTTGGGCCGCGCACCGACGACGGCGGAAGAGGCGGCGTGGGGCGCGTATGCGAAGGCACACGGGCTGGCGAATTTGTGCCGCGTGTTGTTCAACAGCAGCGAATTTCTGTTCATCGATTAAGGGGCACGCACGATGCCAACGCGACGCGATTTCCTAGCGGGCGGGTTCGGTGGGCTGGCACTCACGCACTTGCTGGCGCACGCCAGCGAAGCGAAGCCCGAGTTCAACGGCGGGCTGCACCACAAGGCGAAAGTGCGCCGCGTGGTGCAGGTGTTCCTGAACGGCGGCATGAGCCAGATGGACACCTTCGACTACAAACCGACGCTGATAAAGCGCCACGGGGAGATCGTCGATGTCGGCCTGAAAGCGACCGCGACCGGCACGCCGGGGCCACTAATGAAATCGCCGTTCGCGTGGAAGCAACACGGCCAATCCGGCCGCTGGGTGACGGACGTGTTCCCGCACCTCGCGAAGCGCGTCGACGACATGGCGTTCCTGATGGCGATGAGTTCCAAATCGAACGTCCACGGCCCCTCGAGTTACCTGCAAAACACCGGCTTCCTGATGCCCGGCTTCCCGTGTACCGGCGCGTGGGTCGGCTACGCGCTCGGCCGCTTGACGGACAATCTGCCGTCGTTCGTGGTGCTGCCGGACCCGCGCGGTTTACCCTACAACGGCAGCGGAAATTTCTCGTCTGGCTTCCTCGCGGCATCGCATCAGGGCACCGTGGTCAACCCCTCCGCCGCCGTGCCGATCCCCGATCTCGCGCCTTCGTTGGCCGCGAAATTCGTCACGCCCGCTTCGAGTAACGATGGCTTAAAGTTGCTTCAAGAAATGAACGGAAAATACGCGAACGAACGCCACGGTGACAGCCGACTGTCAGCCCGAGTCGAAAGTTACGAACTCGCCGCTAAGATGCAACTCGCCGCACCGGAGGTGTTCGACCTCACGCGCGAATCGAAGAAAATCCACGACCAATACGGCACATCCGGACCGGTTCACGAAGGTGGCTTCGCAAGAAACTGCTTGCTGGCAAGGCGAATGCTCGAACGCGGCGTGCGCTTCGTGCAAGTCTGGAGCGGGCAAGGCGGCCCGTCGAACAACTGGGACAACCACACGAACATCGCCACAGAACTGCCGCCGATCGCGCGGCAAGTCGATCGCCCCGTGGCGGCATTGCTACAAGATTTGAAAGCCCGTGGCTTGTTCGACGACACGCTCGTAATCTTCACGACCGAGTTCGGGCGGATGCCATTCACGCAAGGCGGCGTCGGCCGCGACCACAACGGCGGCACCTTCGTCACCTGGCTCACAGGGGCCGGAATTCGCGGCGGCATCGCACACGGAGAAAGCGATGAATTCTCCTACCGTGCCGCAAAAGACACTACCGATTGCTACGATCTCTCCGCCACGGTGCTGCACCTACTCGGCATCGATCACGAGAAACTCATCGTCCGCCACGACGGCATCGACCGCCGCCTCACCGACGTACACGGCCACGTAATCGAGGCGGTATTACAGTAATGCTCGTTCGTGGAGTGATCCACTCAATTGTGTGGGATTTCCACGCGGCACCAGCCGAGTTCCAGAAGTGTTGGCACGTTCTTTTCGGTGATGAAGTAATCGGGGTGAAGCGAGTAGATCACGTATCGACCGCGCTTTTCATCGCGAACGAGACCCGACGACCGGAGTACGCCGAGGTGATGCGAGACGTTGACGATTTCGACGTTCAACAACTTGGCCAATTCGGTGACGTTTCTCGAACCGCTGCGGAGATGATCGATAATCTGAATGCGGTGTGGCTCACCGAGCGCCGCGAACACGGTCGCACACTCGTTCATGAGCTTGGAACCAGTCGTTTTTGCGGAACGCATGTCAAATCATCTCCGTCGTCCGCATTGCGGTAACGCGCATGGTGGGCCGTCGCCTCGGCAATTCGTTGCGGCGGCGACGCCCAATTTTGGACGAGCCGGCAAGCCGAAACCGCGACGAACCGACTGGCTTTGGCAGTTTGGGCAGACGAGCGCCGGTGCGTCCGCAGATCGCGCCACCAGCACTTCAAAGGAATGATCGCACTCGGCGCAGTCGTACGGGTAAAGTGGCATCGCGGGAGGGATCCTGTTAGGTGGTTCGTTTCCGTTTATAGATTTCGCTCGCTCGCATCAGCACGGCTTTCTCTTCCGATGTCAGGCTGTCTTTGCCCGAGCGCGCGACTTTTTCGAGCGCCAAATCGAGCTTGGCTTCGAGTTGCTCGTCGATCGGCGAAGTCGCGGCGGCGTTGGCAACCGATACGACGGGCATGCGAACCTGCGACGTATCTTCTTCTTCGGCAATCGGCGTCGCAATGCGGAGTCGCGGCGTTTTGTATTGCCTACGAGACGCTTTCCCCGCACTGTTCGCGAACCAGTTTGCCGTCCGCCAATCGAACGAATAGTGCAGGAAGCCGAATGCGGCTCCGCCGAGTACGAGCACGATACCGGAGACGTCGCCCACGCCGCGCTCCCGCTCGTTCGATGCCGCATTGGCGAACCAATACAAGTGAAATAACACGATCGCCATCGCGATATGCTTGACCTTCACCGGGATGACAAACCAGATGCGGAAGGTGGTGTTCGGCGACAAACACGCGAACCGTATGAGGCACGCCGTGACGATGGCCGACGAACCGACGTACAAATTGGGTAGCGGTAATTGCAGCGGATTCACGACCAGAAACGCAAACAATCCGAGTTGCGTGCAGACCACCGCGAAGACGACGAACGATGCAAATTCAATCGTGCCGAACGTCCCTTCGATCGACGAACCGCAGTAGTACAAGACGACCATTGCAAAAACGAACGGGATGAAACTGCCGATGCCCGTCTGGTGGAAGATCGCCGATGTGACGATTCGCCACACGTGGCCTTTTTCGAGGATGCGATCGATCGACAGACCGAAGGTGTCGCGCAGCGGGTCTGGGCCGAACGCATTTTTAGCCGCCAACACTTGCAGTGCGTACGTCGCGCATAACACGATAACCAAAATGACCGTAGCCCGGCTCGTCGACCAGATTCCGTCGTCGTGGTCGAGTTCTCGAATGTAGTCGCGATCGTTCAGGCCCATACCGCGTGCTCCTCGGCAAATCCGTAAACCTCAGTTTATCGAACCGATCCCCGACCAGCAAACCGAGACGAGTTCTCGCACTTCGGAGTTGGCATCCCAACGGCACTCGTCGACGAGCCACATCGGGGCGACCTTTTGATCGAATAGCAACTTCGCCGCGTGGTACCGACAGATCCCGCATGGTGTCGCCAAGTACGAGCGAAGAGCCAACTCTGCACAATTGACACATGGGTTCTGCTCGAGAATTTCGATGAGGTCAGAAACGATGCCGTGACATTCGTCCCTGTCGTCGGGTAGTGTCAAATTCGCGTTCAACAAATCCTCATCGCCGGGCTGAAAGTTTCGGACGAACAATTTGAGAAAACCTGCTACTGCGATTCTCGCCCGAATGTTGTCGATGGCAAACTTGCGAATGGCTGGGTGCGAGTTTTGAGACACAGCCGTGTAAGCGCGATCGCGCACACGTTCGTCGGTGTGATCCAGCAAAGCGAGCATTCGTTCGTCGAACTGCACCATCGCACGGTTGGAGAATAGGATGAGGTAATTCACCAGAATATCGGGTTCGCTCTGACAGAGTAACCGATCCAAGGCGACCCGCAGATCCGCATCGCTCGCGTCCATCCCCCACCTGCGAAACAGTGATGTGCGATTTCGCACACAATCTGCCGCTTGGATAATTTCATCGAGTGATAACTTGCTCTTCCGATCCGGAGCATAGTCCACGATAGCTGCTTTCGTTGCCGTCGCCGACTGCCAACGTGTACGGAATCGGTCGATATTGTTCGACGCTTCCGACGCTCGATTCAGAACGGAAACGACGGACTGTTCACCGAGCGTTTCAGTAGCAACGTTGATAATTGACAAATCATCCCAGTCCCATTCTCGATTCGACAGCGAACTCCCTCGCAACTCGGCTGCGAACAGGAAACCCACTTCGCGATCGAGTTCGATCAGTTCCGCTTCGCCGAGCCATGGGCTATCGGCTACAGGTTTTTTTGCAACGACATCTCGTAATCTCATGCGGAATCGCTGATCGCCCTGTCGAGCATAGAACACGCAGAATTGGCAGAGTTGACGGGCGTCGAATCCATCGTCGATAGTCATCGTCGCTGCTAGAATCGCCTCGCGAAAAGTGTCGACGGCACCAGCCGCTTCCACAATTTCCCACAACCATATCCCCCGTGGGCTTTCGCATTGTCGGTCGTAGCGCATATCGTTCAAGCACGCTTCGAGGAGAGCGCCTTCGTCGTTCCAACGACCGCTCTTCGCCCAAAGTAACGCGCGCCCGAGTCCTTTTTGCAAGGCATCGCGTTGCTGGTCGTGCGAAGGGATCATCGGCGGTGAAGGATCGACAGATTTCATCGGGCGCTTCCTTCTCAACCCTGGTCACCATAACAACTTCACACGCACGACGAGTTTACAAAACGGAAGCAGCAGTGAGGTACGTCGGTGATGATCTCAGCCACCCTTCGCGAACTTGTTCATGAAAGCGGTCGCTTTTGGGTCGTCTGCGGTCATGCTTAATTCACCTTCGACGCCGATCATGTAAATTCGACCGTTGAGATAAAATATCCAACTGATATTTGTCTTTCCCATGTCGCTTCCCACGAGTTGAGCCGCTGCGATTCCGTTGACGGACACTTTTGTCATGGAAGTCATTTTCCCCCCGAATGGGCCATCTTTACCGAGTTCGCGCGGGTCGGCGATTTTGTCGGCAAACATTTCCGCGGTCATCATTCGCTTAAACGCCTCGCCGCCGGGTGGAACGAAGTAGCCGACCACGTACTTGCGTTCTCCGATCGTACGCGACCATGCGCCGAACTCCGCACCCGGCGGTAACGTGCCGGGTTTCCCTTTCGACAACGATTCCATCGTCTCCTTCACCGGTTCACCGTCTGGGAATGCCGTTGCGAAGCTCTTGTCCGGTGCGGTGAACGGTACCCAACGGATGTCTTTGACATTCCCTCCACTTGAGCCGCGTGTGGCGAAAAACACCCCGCCGCCGATCAGCAACAATGCCACGACACCGGCCCCGATCCACAAGCCAATTGGCTGGCTTGCGGCGGGCTTTTTCTTTCCCTTGCGAGCTTTCTTCTTCGGCCTCTCGTCTTCATCATCATCTTCCTCATCGTCGTCATCGACAACCACCACGGCGCGCGACTTCGGCTTGGCTCGCACTGGTTCTTCGATCACTTCAAAGCCTTCATCCGCTTCCGGTTCTTCGACGACGAATGCCTCGGCGCACTTCGGGCACTTGATGCGTTTGCCGATGGCCGTGTCGGGTGCGTTCATTCGGGCCGAACAGGCGGGGCATTCAATTTGCGGCATGGGTGTCTCGTGGAAAGTGTCGCTGTGGTAAGACGGGCGGGTCGTTCTCGATTTACCATCCGCAGGGAAACCGGAGAACTCCCCTACCCGGATGGCCGATGAACGCGCAAGATAACTCTGTAAAGTAACCTACCAAGAATACTCGAATCGCTAACTCTCTCCAGGTCGAGGTTTATTGAATGAGCCTTCCTAATGGATCGGCCGGGGTCGCAACCCCGACGCTCGATCGTGCTGCGTCAAACGGTCACCACCATAGCGTTTTAGAAGTCGAATCGATCACCATCCGATTCGCCGGGGACTCCGGCGACGGGATGCAGTTGGCCGGGACGCAATTCACGAACACCGCTGCCGCACTCGGCAACGATATTGCCACTTTCCCAGACTTTCCTGCAGAAATTCGTGCCCCCGCCGGTACGCTCGCAGGTGTGTCGGGCTTCCAGGTTCACTTCTCTAGCACCGACATTCACACTCCCGGCGACGCGCTCGATGCCCTCGTTGCGATGAACCCGGCCGCGCTGAAGACGAACCTCCGCGACCTGAAAAAATCGGGAATCCTGATCGTCAACTCGGATAGCTTCGGCAAGGGCGATCTCGATAAGGCGAAGTACCGCGTCAACCCGCTCGAAGACGGATCGCTGAAAGGCTACCGCGTCGTGTTGGTTGCGGTCGCCAAACTCGTTCGCGAAGCGGTCGCCGAGTTCAAGCTGACGCCACGTGAAGCCGACCGGTGCAAAAACTTCTTCGCACTCGGCCTCGTTTACTGGCTTTACGAACGGCCACTCGAGCCGACGCTGAAGTGGATTCGCGAGAAGTTCGCGAAGAATCCGCAGTTCGTGAACGCGAACTCGGCCGCACTCAAAGCTGGTTACAACTACGGCGAAACCGTCGAACTGCTGCCCGTTCAGTACAAGGTGGCGAAGGCGAAGATCGCGCCGGGAACGTACCGCAAGATCACCGGTAACGAGGCGATGGTCATCGGCCTCGCGTGCGGTGCCGATGCCGCGAAAAAGACGCTGATTTACGCGAGTTACCCGATCACCCCGGCGAGTAGCATCCTCGAAGGGCTGGCCGAACTTCGCCGCTACAACATCAAGACATTCCAGGCGGAAGACGAAATCGCCGCGTGTGGCGTGGCGATCGGTGCCAGTTTCGGCGGCGCGATCGGCATGACGGGCACCAGCGGCCCCGGTGTCTGCTTGAAAGCCGAAGCGATCGGCCTCGCGGTAATGACCGAGTTGCCGTTGATTATCATCGACGTACAACGCGGCGGCCCAAGCACGGGACTGCCGACCAAGACCGAGCAAGCCGACTTGCTGCAAGCGATGTTCGGCCGCAACGGCGAATCCCCCGTGGCGATCCTCGCGGCGGCATCGCCCGCCGACTGCTTCGACATCGCCTATGAGGCGGTGCGAATCGCGACGCGGTTCATGTGCCCCGTGTTCATCTTGTCCGATGGCTACATCGCCAACGGTGCCGAACCGTGGAAGCTCCCCGATCTGTCGAAGCTCAAGAAGATCGACATCGTTCACCCGACGAAGCACAACAGCGAAGGTTGGACCGGCGCAGGCCACGAGAACGGCGCGGAAGAGGCATCGAAGTTCCTGCCGTATCGCCGCGATGAATTGTTGTCGCGACCGTGGGCGATTCCCGGCACACCGGGATTGGAGCACCGCATCGGCGGCATCGAGAAACAAGACGTGACGGGGAACGTGAACTACGAACCGTTGAACCACGAGCATATGGTTCACACCCGCTGGAAGAAGATCGAGAACATCGCGGAAACGATTCCCGAACTGGAAATCGAAGGCGATGCCGACGCCGAAGTGCTCGTCGTCGGCTGGGGCGGGACGTAC
>JAYSKW010000120.1:0-2043 GCA_043726085.1 Limnoglobus sp. | reverse complement strand
GAAATGACACGTTACCGGTCTCACAATCCATTCTTGTTAGCCCGACGCGCTAGCGAGGGATTACTGTCGTTTCCACGACGGCGTGCCTTCTCGCGGGTTCCCCTCGCTGGCGCGTCGGGCTAACAAAAACGTATAGAATCACCCCGCTCGAAGTCCAATAAAGTGGTATTCGGCCAGTCCAAACCGGATCCGACACGCACCGAGACGAAGTCGGTGCCCCACCGCTGCTGAGTGAGGTCGTTAGCCCGACAGTGCGGGTTCTCGAACGTTGGAAATGAAATCGGCCCCGTGAACGGTTACGGAGAATCTATAATTTAACCAGATAGAGATTGCGAGACTCGCCCGAAAGCGGACTCCCGAGACAACACGTTATGAATGTGCTTCAACACGCCGACCCCGAACTGAATCACGCGATCCAAGCCGAACGGAACCGCCAGCGGTTCGGTTTGGAGATGATCGCGTCCGAAAACTACGCCAGCCCTGCGGTGATGGCTGCGCAGGGCACGGTACTGACGAATAAATACGCGGAGGGTTACCCCGGCAAACGCTACTACGGCGGTTGCGAATTTGTCGATGTTGCTGAGCGGATTGCCATCGACCGGCTTAAAAAGCTGTTTGGTGCCGAACATGCGAACGTCCAACCGCACTCCGGGGCACAGGCGAACATGTCGGTGTTCTTGGCATGCCTGCAACCCGGCGACACGATTCTCGGCCTCGACCTCGCCCACGGCGGCCACCTGACGCACGGCATGAAGTTGAACTTCTCCGGCAAATACTTCAAGGTCGTCAGTTACGGCGTGACCCCGGATACGCACCGCATCGACTACGATCAACTCGCCAAACAAGCCCGCGAACACAAGCCGAAGCTGATTATAGCGGGTGCCAGCGCATACTCTCGTACCATCGACTTCGCGAAATTCGCCGAGATCAGCAAGGAAGTCGGCGCGCTGTTCATGGTCGACATGGCACACATCGCGGGGTTGGTGGCCGCGAAACTGCACCCGGACCCCGTGCCGTTCGCGGACTTCACGACATCGACTACGCACAAGACACTGCGTGGCCCACGCGGTGGCCTGATCTTGTGTAAGCCCGAGTGGGCACAGAAAATCGACTCGGCGGTGTTCCCCGGCATCCAGGGTGGCCCGCTCATGCACGTGATCGCCGCGAAAGCCGTCGCCTTCGGCGAAGCGCTACGGCCCGCATTCCGCGACTACGTTCAGCAAGTGATCGATAACGCGAAGTATCTCGCCGAAGATCTGATGAAGCACGGCTTCCCGATCGTATCCGGGGGTACGGACAACCACCTGATGTTGATCGACGTGTTCACCAAAGCGGGTATCGGCGGCAAGCAAGCCGAGGCCGCGCTCGATGCGGCGGGTATCACCGTCAACAAGAACATGATTCCGTACGACCCGCGCAAGCCGATGGACCCATCGGGCATCCGCATCGGTACGCCCGCGCTGACGACGCGCGGAATGAAAGAACCAGAGATGAAGCAGATCGCGAGATGGATCACGGATGTTCTCGCGAAACCTGCCGACGATGATTTGATCTCCCGCGTTCGCGGAAGCGTCCGCGAACTCTGCGAACATTTTCCCGTACCCACCGAAGCCACCTGAGCGACGAGATTCCATGGCGGTCATTATCGCTTTCGCTTGCATCGGTGCAATGCTGTTCGCGCTGCTTGCGTTCGCCGTGTTCATCTTCATGATGGCGTGTCGATGGTGCGGTGTCGAGCGACCGCGGTTCCCTGCGGCCGCGGGCATCGTCATCGTCTCGTGGGTCGTCTGGACGATCGTGGAAGCGATCCTCGTTGCCGTACTGCAACACGTCTACGAAAGTGCGGGTTACCCTTTGTGGGAAGCTCGCATCGTGAGTTTCTTCCTGGCGTTGCCGCTCGATTTAACGATCGCGACGGGGTTGCACATGGCGCTCATGCGCGCACCGCTCGGCAAGGCGGTCGAAGTTTGGTACATCCAACGCCTGATTCTGTTGGCCATCGTTCTCGCGTTAACTGCCGTCGTTGCCGTCGGCTTCCTGGCT
>JAYSKW010000119.1:0-1896 GCA_043726085.1 Limnoglobus sp. | reverse complement strand
CACGGCACGCCGATGCGGTAGTGATCGCGCACGATCGGCGTGAAGTTGAGGATGCCGACGACGCGCTCCTTGGTCGTTTTACCCTTGCGCACGAAGCTCAAAACGCTCGCGCCGACATCGGTGCAGTCGATCCACTCGAACCCGCCGGGTTGATTGTCGAGTTCGTGCATCACCGGTTCGTCGCGGTAAATCCGGTTCAGGTCGCTCACGAGTTTCATGATCCCGCGGTGCGATTCGTGTTCGAGCAAGTGCCAGTCGAGGCTCGAATCGTGCTTCCATTCCTGGCGCTGTGCGATCTCGCAACCCATGAACAACAGCTTCTTGCCCGTCATCCCCCACATATACGCATACAGCAACCGCAACCCTGCGAACTTCTGCCACTCGTCGCCCGCCATTTTGTCGAACAGTGGGCCTTTCCCGTGGACGACTTCATCGTGCGACAACGGCAATATGAAACTCTCGTGGTAGGCATACAGCATCCGGAACGTGAGATCGTTCTGGTGAAATTTGCGATGGATCGGGTCTTTAGAACAGTAGCTGAGCGTGTCGTGCATCCAGCCCATGTCCCACTTGTAACCGAAGCCCAGACCGCCGATGTACGTCGGCCGCGACACCATCGCCCACGACGTCGATTCCTCCGCGTAGGTCTGCACGTCCGGGTATTGCGTGTAGATTTCCTTGTTGAACGTGCGCAGGAAGTCGATCGCTTCGATGTTCTCTTTGCCGCCGTGCGCGTTCGGGATCCACTCGCCGTTCTTGCGCGAATAATCGAGGTAAAGCATCGACGCGACCGCATCGACGCGGATGCCATCGATGTGGTATTTGTCGAGCCAGAACATCGCCGACGACAACAAGAAACTGCGGACTTCGTGGCGACCGTAGTTGAAGACGTAACTGCCCCAGTCGGGGTGGTAGCCCTGCTTCGGGTCGCCGTGTTCGTAGAGGTGCGTGCCATCGAAGTAACAGAGGCCGTGGCCGTCGGTCGCGAAGTGGCTCGGCACCCAGTCGATGATCACGCCGATGTCGTGTTGGTGCAAATAATCGATCAGGTACATCAGGTCTTGCGGCGTACCGTAACGGCACGTGGCGGCGAAGTAGCCGGTGGTTTGGTAACCCCACGAGCCGAAGAACGGGTGTTCCGTGAGCGGCAAGAACTCGACGTGCGTGAACCCGAGGCGGTTGACGTGGTCGGCGAGCTTCGGGGCGATTTCGCGGTAGCCCAGCGAGTGAAACGGCGGCGTGTCGGAGCGCATCCACGAGCCGAGGTGGACTTCGTAAATCGACACCGGCGCATCGTGGGCTTGCTTCGCTTTCCGCGTGGCGAGGTACTCTTGGTCCTTCCACTCGTAGCTCATGTCCCAAACGACCGATGCCGATTTCGGCGGCACTTCCGTGAGGTACCCGTACGGGTCGGCTTTGTCGATCGTGTAACCGGCCACGTGCGATTCGACGTGATACTTGTAGCATTCGCCGTGCTTGGCACCCGGAATGAACCCCGCCCAGATGCCCGACGAGCCGACCGCGGCCAGCGGATGCTTCGCCTTGTCCCAGCCGTTGAAGTCGCCGACGACGGCGATATATTTCCCCGCCGGTGCCCAGACGGCGAAGTGCGTACCCGCCACGCCGTTCTGCGTCGTCGGGTGTGCCCCGAGCTTCTCGTAAGCCCGCGAGTAGTTGCCTTCGTTGAACAGGAACAAATCCTGGTCGCCGAACCACGGCGCGATCGCCGTGGACGGTACGGCGGCCTTCGGGGTGGGGACAACCGCGGGTGTGCGTGCCATAGTGTGATCGACAACTTGAGGAATAACAGAGAGTAGTGTCAAAATTACCCATTTCGCGCCATCGGACTAGGTGCGAAAGGGCGAACCGTACGAACCGGATGCGTTTCGGCCTCCG
>JAYSKW010000118.1:0-9274 GCA_043726085.1 Limnoglobus sp. | reverse complement strand
CCGAAGCCACCCTGGCTGACGCTCGATGACTTTACGCTCGCAGTTGTGTTCAAATTTACGTTATCGAAAACGCCGTTGGACTTAGCGGAAAATTGCTGGTAAGCAAACGCCCCGACTAGCATTGCGGCGGCGAGCGAGGCGATGCTGACCACCCAGCGGCGTGCGTTCGATTTCTTCGGCTGCAACGATGTGGCCACCGAGGGCAGCACTGCCGGTGGCGCTTCGGCTGCGAGGTGCGTTGTCAGAAGTTGCCCGAGTGCGCGGGTCTCTTCGATGTGTGCTTTAGCGGCGGGATCGTCCGCGATTCGGCGCTCGATGTCTTTGCGTTCGGCATCGCTGAGGCTCGGGTCGTTGAGCGCGTATGCGGTCAGTTTCGATTCGTCCATTTCGGTGTTCATGATAATCCTGTGTGGGGTTATGCCAGTTGGGGCAGTGTTCGCCGGAGGGTCTTCAATGCCGTGTGCAACAGCACGCCGACGTGCGACTCGCTCAGGCCCATGATTTGTGCAATTTCGCGGTACGTGAATTGATTTTGAAACTTCAATCGCACCGCTTCGCCCTGTTCGGTGGGTAGCTCCGAAAGGCGTGCCATGACGAATTGTGCGGAGTCGCGTTGCTCGGCACGATGTTCGGGATCGGGGTCGCGGGCCGTCGGTTCGGCCAGCAGTTCGGGGGTCGCAAGCATACGAGTATCCTTTCGTAAAAGGTCGATGGCGCGACGGCGACTGACGGCAAACAACCACGCGGCGAGATGCGATTCGACCTGCCCGCGCGGCTGTTTGCACAGTTGGAGAAAGGCATCTTGCACGACATCGCGACTGCGTTCCGGGTCGTGCAGCAACCGCCGAACGTACGCCAGTAACGGCCGTTCGTAGCGATCCACCGCAGCGAGTATCCAATCGCGATCGTCCAACATGACGCCTCCATCACGCTCACCAGGTCAACGTGCGACGACGGAGTTTATTAATGGAATTGCAGAGAAAATGTTCGAGATCGGGTAAACTCAGCGTTCCCGCCACCCCGACCGATCTCGAAAGGTTTCCCTCATGTTGCGCTTTCTCAGTCTCCTTTTCGCTTACGCACTGACCTCAGTGGTCACCGTTACTGCGGTTGAACCGATCAAAGTCGGCATCATCGGGTTGGACAATTACCAAGCGGTCGCGTTCACCGAACTCTTCCACAACCCGAAGGCGGTCGGCGACTTGGCGGGCATCAAAGTGGTGGTGGCATTCAAGGCAGGCAGCGCGGACATACCGGAGAGCGTTCGCGAGTTGCCGAAGTGGGTCGATGCGATCCAGAAACTCGGCGTCGAGGTGATCGATTCGCCGGAAGCGGTCTTGAAGCGCGTCGATGCGGTGTTGTTGATGAGCGTCGATGGACGCGCGCATCTCGAACAATTGAAGCCAATATTAAAGGCGAGAAAGCCAGTCTACATTGGCCGCCCGCTCGCGGCTTCACTCGCCGACGCGGTGGAAATCTTTCGGCTGGCGGCCGAGTATCAAACGCCGATCTTTACCTGTTCGCAGCATCGCTTCAGTCCTGGATTCATCGGGATGCGCAAACACGACGAAGTCGGCGATGTGCTCGGTGCGGACGTGTACGGCGGTTGCCCGCGCGAGCCACACCACCCCGATTTATTCTGGCACGGCATCCACGGCGTCGAAACGCTGTACACGATCATGGGGCCGGGCTGCGTATCGGTAACGCGAACCGCCACCGAGACGGCGGACGTGGTGACGGGCATCTGGAAAGACGATCGCGTCGGCACGTATCGCGGCATCCGCAAGGGCGCGCCGAAGTACAGTGCCACCGTGTTCGGCACCAAAGGCGTTTCGACGGCGGGCATCTACGGGCACGGCATACCGGTGAAAGGCATCGTACCGCTGAACGACAAATACATGGGCTACGAGGCGACCGCGATTGAGATCGCCAAGTTCTTCAAAACCCGTACTCCACCGGTCAGCGCCGAGGAGACGATCGAGTTGTTCGCGTTCATGGAAGCTGCCGAGGAAAGCAAACTCCAGAAGGGTGCCGTGGTGAAATTGGAGACCGTGCGGGCCAAAGCGACGAAACGATAACGGTTAGTTTACCTTCGCTTCATGGCCGCTTCACCTACGGTGAATAACTTTGACATCATGAACCTCGCGATACTTCGCTGGCTGATCCTCCTTGCGTCGGCGTTGCTATTCCTGACGCGGCTCGGGGATCGTGCGGTGGTCTCGGAGGAAGTTCGCTGGGCGGAGGTCGCACGGGAGATGCAAATCTCGGGCGACTATTTCCACCCGACGATCAACGGGCAACTTTATTACGACAAGCCGGTCGGTTCCTATTGGCTCATTTTAATTGCCGCGAAATGTACGGGCGGTGTCGACGAATTCGCTGCAAGGTTGCCACCCGCGCTCGCGGGGATCTTGGGCATTGCCGCCATCATGAGCCTTGGGCGCAGGCTGCACGATGCGCGTACCGGAGTTTTAACCGGTGCGATTCTGGCAACGAGCTTTGGCTTCGCGTTCTATTCGCGTCGCGCCACCGCAGACATCGAAACCGTTACGGGTGTGTTAGTCGCTGTCTGGCTGTTCGAGCGATTTTCGCCACGCGGTGGTGGGCCGTGGGTGCTGTTACTCTGGCTATGGATGGCGTGCGTCTCGTTAACCAAGGGCCTGCTCGGCTTCGCGCTACCGCTCGTGGTGATGGCAACGTACTCCGCACACACGGCCATCGTGCAACGCGGCGAACGCGGCGAACGCGGCTTCTGGCGTACGCTTTACTCCGAAAGTCGCTGGCTGCTCAACTTCTGGTCGATCCTTGCAATCCCCCTCGCGGTGGCGGTGTATGCACTGCCGTTCGTGATTTCGTCGTGGTCGACGGGATCGGTCGAAGGCTTACAGATGGTCTGGCGCGAGAACGTCCGGCGCTTCGTGGTGCCACACAACCATACGGGGCCGGTGTACTTGTACCTCGGCGTGATCTTCATGCTGGCCGCACCGTGGTCGCTATTCTTGCCGGCTGCGGTGCTGATGAAAACGCCCACGCCGACACGCGGCGACCGACTCACCCAAGCTTTCTTCTGGGCGATATTCTTGTTCTTCACGTTTGCGGCTTCACGGCGCAGCTATTACCTCTTGCCGGTGTTGCCCGCGATGGCACTGCTCGTGGCGAAATTACTGCTCGCGCCGCACGATCTGCTCAATCGCTGGGCCGCGCGATTGCGTACGGCGAGTTGGGTGATGCTCGGCATCGCGTTCGTGCCAATCGGGCTGGCGATACTGCCCCCAGCCGACGTTCTGCCTTCGCCGTACAACGCCCTGCCGCCACTGCCAGCCCGCTTGTGTTTGGCGATCGGTTGGCTGCTCGGGTTGTCGCTGATCGCGGCCGTTTTGCTCAAACGAATCCAGCTACAATACGCGGGTCTGTCCCTTGCAGTATCGCTCGTTTTCTTCGGGCAATGGTATCTGTTTGGCGTTGCGTATCCGGCTGCCGATGCGCTCCGGACACGTCGCGAGTTCCTGCACCTCGTGCGGGCCAAGACTGATGACGAACCGGCACGTCTGGCGGTATTTCAGGCGAACGATGTCGTCTTCGATCTGGGACGCATCGTGCCATCGTTCAACGAAACGACGGAACTTTCGCAGGCGATCCGCGATAAGCGTATCCGCTGGGTGCTTTCGTCGCAGCGTCACCTCGAAGCGGCGAAACTCACGGGAAAAGTCGTCGCCGAGGAGCCAATCCAGCCGTGGGAATTCGAGGAACAAGAGAAGAACAAGCTCGTCTTGTGGGAAGTGTCGCCATGAGTGTGCGCGTGCTCGTTATAGAGGACGAAACCGAGATCGCGGACTTCGTGGTGCGAGGTCTGCGCGAAGAAGGCTTCACCGTCGAACATGCGGCCGATGGCCTATCCGGTTGGCATCGCCTGTCCACGGAAACGTGGGATGTCGTGCTGCTCGATTGGTGGCTACCCGAACTCGATGGCTTGACGATTTTGCAACGATACCGCAAAGGTGGCAATCGTACGCCGGTGTTGTTTCTGACAGCGAGGGATGCGGTATCGGACCGTGTGCGTGGCCTCGATGGTGGTGCCGACGATTACTTGTGCAAGCCGTTCGCGTTCGAGGAACTGCTGGCCCGCGTACGATCGTTATCGCGCCGCCAAGATGGCCGCACGGGAACGCTGCTTTCGCACGCCGATGTGCAAATCGACCTCGCGACCCACCGTGCCGAGCGCGCCGGCAAGAAGCTCGAACTGACCGCCAAGGAACAGGCGTTACTCGTCTTCTTCATGCGCTACCCCGGCGATGTCCTGACCCGGACGCGGATCTACGAACACGTCTGGGACGAACGCTACGATGGCGTTTCCAATACGCTCGAAGTCCACGTCAAGGAACTCCGTCGCAAGCTCGAAGTCCACGGCCCACGCCTCATCCAGACACTACGTGGCCGCGGCTACGTTTTCGGGATCGTTGCATGACACTGACTCGCCGCTTGATACTGTTTTTTTTGCTGACGATCACCTTGCTACTGGGTGCGTTCTCGCTGACACTCTACCTGATTGCCCGCACGCATTTGTACCGTCAAATGAACGAGCAAGCGGAAGCGACGCTCGATGCTTTCACGGCCGCGGTCGAGTGGGAAGACGATGGCCTGGAGTGGGAGCCGAAGAACCGCAAAATGCTCACGCACTCGCGCGGCGAGATACCGACTTGGGCCGTCTTCGACGAACGCGGGAGCCGCATCGATGGCTCGCAAGAAACGCCGCCGATGTTGAGCGAAATCGAATCGCACGCGGATGAGGATTCGTGGCAACGCTATCGGCGTACCTTGCAAGTGGAGAAGCCCGACGCGGTGGTTAGTAAGCCGGATCAGATACGTTATCAGTCGTTGACGTTCGGAATCGCACGACCGCTCGCACCCGTGCAATCGACGCTACGCACGCTGTTGTTCGCGGAAATTGCGGTCTCGATTGTCCTTTGGTTACTCGCCGCTGTCGGCGCGCGTTGGGCGTGTCGGCGAGCGTTGGCACCGGTCCGCCAGATGTCCGAAGCCGCTGCTGAGATGACGGCAAACGACCTCGCCGAACGCCTGCCCGTGCCGATCCCGCACGACGAACTTCGCAACTTGGCGACGACATTCAACGACTTGCTCACGCGGCAACAAGTCTCGTTCGAACGGCAAGCTCGCTTCACCGGCGAGGCGTCGCACCAGTTACGCACGCCACTCGCGGCGATGCTCGGCCAGATGGAATTGGCACTCCGCCGCGACCGCGAACCCGACGAGTATCGACGGGTCATCGGCGTCGGCGTCAAAAAAGTCGAGCAACTTAATCAGATCGTTGACATGCTAATGTTCCTGTCGCGCGCCGATTCGGAAACGCAGATCGCGTACCGCCAACCGACCGATCTCGCAGACTTAGTCAAATCACACATCGCCGACGTGTGGGCGAACCACCCGCGTTTCGCCGACATCCGCACGAGCGTCACAAACGAGTCGTGCGTTGTGCTCGTACATGCCGCAGCGTTCGCGCAAGCGTTGAACAACCTCATCGATAATGCCTTGAAATACAGCGATCCCGGCACACTCGTCACGATCGATGTTGCGATTGATGAAGCGACCGCCATCGTTTCGATCGCAGACCGCGGCCGAGGAATCGCCGCAGATGAATGCAGCCGTGTATTCGAGCCATTCTTCCGATCTGCCGATGTGAAACGAACCGGTATCGGCGGCGTCGGTCTCGGCCTCGCCATCACGCGGAGGATCGTCGAAGCGATGGGTGGCACGATCGATTTCACATCGAACATTGGCGTTGGGAGTACCTTCACTGTCAGGTTTCCACTAAGGATTGGGTAATCTGGGCATGTATCGACGCAGCTTGGGCTGGTTGCGACTTGAGGCAAAGTGTGGGGGATTTCATAATTGGCGCGCCGATTCTGCCGATGATAGGGATACGGGGTTTGATTCGGTTGGAGGAGTTGACGTGAATTGGGTAGCAGTACGATACGCGATGCTTTTGCCAATTGCGATTGGGCTTGCGGGCTGTAAGACTGCGTCGAGCGGACCGGATCGTTCGACGGTATCGAATTCGCTCAGCCAACGGTTCGACCAAACGCTGCCGAACTGCACAGTTGCGAAGCAACTGACTCTGCCGCCCGGTGCCAACCTCGATGATGGCGTGACCGAAGATGAAGCGATCTCGATCGCGCTTTGTAACAATGCCGCGTTCCAGGAATTGCTCGCCGATCTCGGTATCGCACGCGGCGACTTAATTTCGGCCGGGCTGCTACCGAACCCCGAGTTCGTTTACTTTTTCGGCGTGACGGACAAGCCGTTCAAGTATCTGTTCGACTTGCCGATTGAGGCAATTTGGCTTCGCCCGATCCGCATCCGCTCCGCCGCAATGGAAGCGAATCGTACGTCAGACCGGCTCGCGCAGGCGGGGCTAGACCTGATGCGCGATGTCCGCCAAGCCTATGCGGATGTGCTTCTGGCCAAGGAGCGGGTGCGAATTGCGGGCGAGGCGGTGAAGTTCCGTGGGCGGATTTCGGAGTTGGCCGAGATTCGACTGAAGGCGGGGGATATTTCCCCGCAAGAAGCCGCGACGGCGCGAATCGATTCGCTGCAAGCTGAGCAAGACGCGACGCGGGTCGGGTACGATGTTTCGATATTTGAGGAGCGCCTGAAGAACCTCATGGGCGTCGGCCCGCTGCGTGGGGCGCTGGTTCTCGATCCGCCGCAACTGCCCGCGATCATGACGTTCGACACCGATGCACTCACCGCCGAAGCGATGGCGAACCGCCCCGATGCACTGGCGACGAACGAAGCCGTCGCCGCCGCCGAAGCGCGACTCAAATTCGCCCGCATCGGCTGGGTCCGGATGCTCGGCATTCTCGATGCGACGAGCGGCAAGAATGGCCACGAGTTCGGACCGGCATTGCGGTTCACGTTGCCGATATTCAATCGTAATCAGGGTGGCATCGCACGGGCCGAAGCGGAACTCGAAAAAGCGGTGCGGAATCAGCAAACGATCGCGTATCAGATCATCCTCGACGTGCAGCGTTCCTATCTACAATATCGCCAAGCGTGTGCGGAACTGGAAGTGTTGCGTGCGAAGGTTCGCCCCGAAGTCGAGGCGGCAATTCGTCGTGCGCAAGGGGCGTATCAGGAGGGGAATGTGCCGATCTTTATCGTGCTGGAAACGACGCGACAACTCCTCGATAGCTATTCGCGCGAAGCGGTGCTGAACGCCGATCTCCGACGATTCTGGGCCGAGTTAGAACGCAGCGTCGGCAAGCGCCTCACGCCAATGGCTGACGGAAAAAAGCAATGAACGTCGCGCAACAACTCGTTCGGATCGTATTGACACTGGCGATTGCCGCCGCCGTCGGCGCGGGTGCGTGGTGGTTATTCACGAACAAACCGAGCGGGGCGAAATCCGATAAGCCCGCCGCGGCTGCGACGATTACGAAGGTGGTCAAAGAAGACGATCTCAACACGATTACACTAACCGCAGAAGCCGAAAAGCGACTCGGGTTGACGATCGCCACCATCGAGAAAAAAGCGACTCGCCGCGTGCGAACGTACGGCGGCGAAGTGACGATTCCCGTCGGGCGCGCGATCCTCGTTGCCGCGCCGCTCGGTGGCATTTTGAAAGCCCCGTCGGGCGGGATGCCGAAGGCGGGCGATGCCGTGAAGGCGGGGCAAAATGTCTTCCAATTGTTGCCGTTACTGACACCCGATGGACATGCGTCGCTGTCGGCATCGCTCGCCGATGCCGATGGGATGGTGAACAACGCGAAGACGCAAGTCGAAATCGCGAAGATCGCACTCGAGCGTTCCAAGCGGGTGCTGAAAGAAGGCGCGGGCAGTCAACGTCTCGTCGATGAAGCGCAAGCGGCGTTCGACATTGGGACGAAGTCGCTCGAGGCCGCAATCACACGCCACACGGTGTTGGCGAAAGTGCTCGGCGACGTCGATTCCGGGACGGCGGCCCCGATCCCGATCGACTCACCCGAAGCAGGCATCCTACGCACCGTGTCTGCGATGCCGGGCCTGAACGTCCCGAGCGGCGCGGCTCTGTTTGAAGTGGTCGATCTCTCGACGATATGGGTTCGCGTGCCTTTGCCGGTGGGGGATCTCGATGCCATCGATCGCAGCGAGTCGGCACAAATCGGCAAACTCTCCGCACCGCCCGGCACCACGCTAACGCCTGCGAAACCGGTGATCGCACCGCCTTCCGCGAACCCGATCTCGGCCACCGTCGATGTCTTTTACGAGATGCCGAACGCGAACGCCACGCTCACGCCCGGCCAACGCCTCGGAGTCACGATTCCGCTAGCGGATGCCAAAGAGAGCGCCACGGTACCGTGGTCGGCGGTCGTATTCGATGTCCACGGTGGCAACTGGATTTACGAGCAACTCGATGGCCATCGCTATGCGCGTCGTCGCGTCGTTGTCCGGTACACAGTCGGTGTCGATGCCGTGTTAGCGAGCGGGCCAGCGGTCGGTACGAAGATCGTAATCGCAGGTACACAGGAACTATTCGGGGCCGAAACTGGCTTCGTGAAGTGACGGTTATTGCAGAATGTCGCGATAGAACCGCGGCACGCCTTCGAAGGCCGCCATGTACGTGGCTTCCAACGGGACTTCGATGTATCCCTCTCTTGAAAGATACAACGGCATGTTCCGCAAAGTTTGGCCGACCGCGATCGGTTCGACGTACGCCGTCCTCATTCTGCCACAATCGTAGGAGACCAAGGTGCGGTCCGCATCGGGTGGCAATTCGAATACTTCGACCGTGTATTCGCCCCAGACCGAGCCATGAACTCCACCCGGATCGAGCGCGGTCGGCGGGTGAACATCGAGCAGCAACAAATGGATGCCTCCGCACATCGCAGACAATGCTTTTTGCAGGAATGCGTCCCACTTGAAATGACTCGATTTGTTCCCTGCCGAAATGATCTCGATCAAGGCGACAATCCGGTGCCCGGAAACATGGCGAATCTCGATCCGGCGTTGAAGTTTCGTGTAGCTGTCGTTTTTCGCGTGTGAGATAAAACGGGTGTTCGGTTGGGCCGTCATCAGCGCCGCGCAAAAATCGACGTTTTTGCGACTGTTGGCAATTAGTTCTTGAGATGTCGAAATGTATGGTTCTTCAACGCCCGCGACTTGCTCCGCGAGTGCGTAATAACCCTCCGGCAGAAGGCCCTTATTCAAACTTCGGCGTATCTCCGCAATCCACGCGAGGTGAAAATCGTGAAATATGCCATCGTCGACTCGCGTCCAA
>JAYSKW010000117.1:0-1962 GCA_043726085.1 Limnoglobus sp. | reverse complement strand
ATGAAGTCGAGAATCAGCGACTGAATGTTCCCGTCGAAGATCAACCCCACGACTTCGCCTTCCTTGTTCACCACGGGGCTACCGCTGTTCCCGCCGATGATGTCGGCGGTGGCCACGAAGTTGAACGGCGTCTTCGGGTCGAGTGCGCCTTTCTTGTCGTTCCAGCGCTTCGGTAGCTCGAACGGGTACTTGTTGTCTTGCTCTTTGCTGCGTGCATAGAGGCCGTCGAAGGTCGTGAAAGCGGGGACGTCTTTGCCGTCTTCCTTGAAGCCTTTCACGGTGCCATAGCTGAGGCGAAGCGTGAAGGTGGCATCGGGGAAGGTGTTGGTGCCGTCCATCGCGAAGCGCGCTTTCGCGAGTGCGGTGTACGCCTGGCGCTTCGGTTCTTCGATTTCGGTCTCGGAGATTTTGCGAACCTTGCGCGCGTGCGGATCGACGAGTTTCGCGAGCAGGATCATCGGGTCGGTACTGGCATCGACCGCCGCTTTGCCGCCCTCGTACAGCTTCTTGCGCTCGGCCACGTCTTTCAGTTTCGTGCCACTCACGAGGTCGAAGGCGCGTTCGCGTGGCGACTTCCCGGCGAGTACCGCCTTCACCATTTCGTCGTTCGCGCCGTACGTCGTTGCGAGGAACGTGAGGCTATCCGAGAGCTTCAGAATCTCGAAGTCGTCGTAGTGCGGTTCTTCGCTGAACAGCCCGAGTTCGAGGCTCGGTAGTTTCGCATCGGAGAACTCGCGGAATCGCTCGCCCGCCGGTTTGGTTTTCTCTTCGGCGGCGCGGACGATCGTGCGGGCCATGCCGTAGTACGAACTGTTGAAGCCGCCGCCGCCTTCGAGGATCGCGACTTCCTTAAAAATCTCCGCCCGCTTCTTTTCGGCCTTCGCGATGGCATCGAACGCCTTCGCGGCATCGCCCATCGTCGAATCGCCCGCGTCGGCGATAAACTTCTTCAGGCGGTCTTCCTCGGCTTGTTTTCGCGACATAATCTTCGGATCGAGCAACCCTTGCAGCCCGCCAATTCGTGCCTTGCGGCTGTTCTGAATCCCGAACAGATCGTCTTCGCCCTTTTGGCGGTTCGATTCGCTGCGTGCGACCCAACTGCCCAGCAGCACTTCGAGGCGGTTGAGTCGTTGCAGCAGGTACGGGTAGCCGGTGTCGCGCAGGTATTCGAGTTCGGCCATCGTGTTCTGGCGGTTGGTGCGACCGGGGTGCCCGGACACGAAGATGAGTTCGTTTTCCTTCGAGCCATTCGCGGACCATTTCAGGTAATGTTCGCAAACGATCGGCTTGTCGTTTTCGTAGACGCGGAAGAAGCACATATCGAGGTCGAACCGCGGATACTCGAAATTGTCCGGGTCGCCACCGAAGAACGCGATCGCTTTCTCGGGAGCAAACACGAGGCGAATATCGGTGTACGCTTTGTAGATGTACAAGTGGTACGCACCGCCCGCATACAGCGTCACCACGTCGGCGCGTTTGCCGAATGCCTTATCCGAGTTCGCCTTCTCGATCTCGGCGATCTTCTTCTGGCGAGCTTTGAAGCCATCGGCCGGCGTGGCATCGGCGGGCACCGCGGCGGTGACCTCGGCGGTCATGTCTTTTATGCTTTGCAGCACGTTCAGTTCGAGCGCCTTGCACTTGATCTCTTCGGCGTTCGTCTTCGCCTGAAAGCCATCCTTCAGGTAGTCCTTTTCCTTCGTGCTCAGCTTTTGGAGATCGTCCGCACCGACGTGGTGGTTCGTCATCACGAGGCCGTTCGCCGAGACGAAACTCCCCGAGCCACCGCTATTGAATCGCACGCTCGACTTCTGCACGTGTTCGAGCCACGCATCGGTCGGCTCGAAGCCGTACTTCTCCTTGAGTTGTTTGCGGGGCGGGTTGTTGAACAACCACATCCCCTCGTCGCCATGGGTCGTAGGCATCGTCATGGTGAACACCGTCGCGGCAGCCAAGGCCACCAAT
>JAYSKW010000116.1:0-1638 GCA_043726085.1 Limnoglobus sp. | reverse complement strand
CATCAGTCTCAGACCGTGTGGCGCGTTCGTCATCGGCTCGGCAAACGCGGGCACCAGTACTGCGTTTTGACCGATGACGCCGAATAGGGGAAGCATATCCTGGTACACGAGCGCGGCCGCCGTGGTTTCCATGTCGCGAATGAGGAATCCGTAGTTCGTCAGTTTCGCAGAATGCACGAAACCTTGCGTTGGCAGTCGGATTTGCCAAGTCAGTTCTTGTTGCGAGTTGAGTGCTTGCTGCATCTGCATCGTCAATTCAAACTGTCCTTCGGGGCACTTCATCAGTGTATTCATCGTGCAGGTCAGCCCTTGTCCCTGAACGTCGCGTTCCCACTGAGACAATCCGCCCGCAACGAATTCGACATTCCCCTTGTTGCGATGGGCGATTCGCATCACATCGATTTGCCGGAAAATGACGATGTCATCTTTCCACTCCTTCAGCGTTTCAGCGATAGCAGCCGGTGTTTTGAAAGAGATCGAAGCCTGACGGCCCGGTGGTGCGACTCCGCGAAACGCCTCGTAAAACTCGGTATTGGTGGCGTCCGTTAAATCGGCCTTCACGACGTGATCCGACCAAATTTTCAGAGCGGCCGCCGCATCGGTTCGTACTGCAAAGCCAATCCCGACCAAGTATGCCGCGTAACCCATGCCGCCAATCATCGCTACCCACCACGCAAAATTACACAGCGAATATCCGATTCGCGTACCTTCCGAGTTCGCGATCTGCCGACGTGCCGCGAACGACAGTACGAGGGCAACCATCGGCAGCGCAAGCATGAGCGGTTGCACGAAATGTTGTTTACCGAGGAAGGCAATCAGGCCTAAAACGACGAGCGACACTGCGAACAACCCGGCCAACCCCGCCGCCAACATTGCAGTGAAGGAATACGGTGCGTAACCAGTGGAATCGCTGGTCGAAGGAAGCTTGGGAGAGTCAGCCATCGGGAGCGGTCCTTGTGATTGCCGAAGACGACGCAAAAAGAAGACGATGATGGCTTTCTAGCAGTACGCACCCCCAAGGGAAACAGTTCGAGCGACAGAAGGGGAGAATGGCGAGGGGTTTATCGAGGTATATGGGCGAAGATGCGGTACTCAGCCGCAATCAATGGGTGACAAATCATTTGACCGCGCTCAAACGGGCTGGCCGATGTTGCGTACCACTACGCCGCGCGGCGTTCTTCCTTTGCGAGCCACTTCTGAATGCGGGGTAGTGTTTCCGACCAGCCTTTGCCGAAACGCACTTTGCCGAACGCATCGTAGATCAGGTCGATCGTCTCGACGAGGCCGCGAATCTGGTTCGCACGCTCTTCGAGGCGAGCGCGGGGCTGCGTGACTTCCTCTGCCATATTCGGGAGTTTGCCCGCACCCACGCCGAGCGTTTCGGCGTGAATCGTCAGTTCGTATTGCTGCAAATGCCGCACGACGGTCAGCCCGACTTTACGTGGTAGTTTGCCACTTTGAATCGCGCGTTTGGATTCCGGAAGTCGCGTAGGGCCTTCGTGCGAAATCGTTTCGTGGCCGGTTTGGCCACGTGGGCACTCCAGTGTTAGCGTGCGGGCCATCATGATCGTGGCTTCGGAATCGTCGGCGAGTGTCAGCGTGTCGGATTCGATCTCCGTGTGGAACCACAACCAGAGC
>JAYSKW010000115.1:0-1179 GCA_043726085.1 Limnoglobus sp. | reverse complement strand
ACCACCGTGTACCACAAACTGCGGTTGTGCAGCGGCAGCGTCATCCCTTCGTAAAGGCCGAACATCCGTTCGAGCATCACGATCGCTTTGCCCCATTCGGGACGGAAGAACACCCAGCACATCGAGACGCAGATGTACGTAACGAAGACGCGCGAAGCGGTGCCAACCCACGTGTTCATGTACGCCTCGACGACCGGCTTCGTCTCGCACCACGCGCGGAACTGGCGATGCGCGATCAGCATCGTGCCGTGGAGTAAACCCCAGACGATGTACGTCCAGTTCGCACCGTGCCAGAGGCCACCGAGCACCATCGTGATGAGCAAGTTGCGATTCGTCGCCCACCCGCTACCGCGACTGCCACCGAGCGGAATGAACACATAATCGCGGAGCCACGTCGATAGACTAATGTGCCAACGTCGCCAGAATTCGGAGACGTTCGCAGACAAATACGGCATGTTGAAATTTCGCGCGAGCTTGTACCCGAACATGTGCGCCGTACCGATCGCCATGTCCGAATAGCCGGAGAAATCGCAATAAATGCGGAGCGCGTACGCCATGAGTGCGAGCCAGAGTGCGCCGGTGCTGTACAGTTCTGGGTTGAGAAACGGCCCCGGTTGCCCCGCCGTGCCATCGGTGAACACGGCCATGCGGTCGGCGATCGCGAGCTTCTTGAACGCGCCGAGCAGGAACAATTGCAGCCCGATTTGCACGCGCAACCAGTTCCAGCGTTTGCGGCGGTGCGCCTGTTTCAGGAAGTCGCCCGCCCGCACAATCGGCCCCGCCACGAGGTGCGGAAAGAACAGGATAAACAGCAGGAAATGCGGCAAACTGCGTTCCGCACGGATCTTCCGCTTATACACATCGACGGCGTAACTGATCGCCTCGAAGGTGTAAAACGAGATGCCGAACGGCACGAGAATATCCATCGGGTTGAGCTTCGAATATTTGGCATCGAGGCCGAAGCGACCGAGCGATTCGTGAAGTTCATTCAGGAAGAACCCGCGATACTTGAAGTAACAGAGCACACCGAGATTCATACAGACGCTGGCCCACACAATCGCTTTACGCAACCGTGGCCGCTGGCTCGAATCCATCCAGCGCGCGAACAGGAAGTCGGCGAGCGTCGTGACCGTAACGAGCACCGCGAGGCTCGCATTCCACGCCGCGTAAAAGTGGAAA
>JAYSKW010000114.1:0-1585 GCA_043726085.1 Limnoglobus sp. | reverse complement strand
CGCCGTGTTCAACGTCGCTCGCGTCATGAAGGACTACCAGAAATGGCAGTACTTCGCACAAGAGATGAACAAGGAACGCCAAGGTCGCGGGGCGGAACTCGCGAAGCTTCGCAACGACATCATCGAGATGGAAACGAAGATCAAGAACGAGCTCGTGGCCACGCAAAAGGCGACCTACGAGCAGACCTTCGTGAACATGCAGCGTCAGTTTGAAGACAAAGAGCGGAACATTCGCAAAGAGATCGACGACAAATCGGCCGCACACCTGCGCCAGTTGTTCGCCGAAATTCGCACGGTCGTCGAAGCCGTCGCGAAGACCAATGGCTTCGAGTTGGTGATGTCCTACCCGGACGCACTCACCGAAGAAGAAATGCGTTCGCCGCTGTACTACGACTTGAAGCTGCGTCCACCCGCCGCAATGCCGTTCTACGTCTCGCCGAGCGTCGACCTGACGTCCGTTGTGGTCAAGACGCTGAACTCGAACTTCCCCGCACCGGGCAAGATCGACGCAGCCCCTGCCGCCACCGCACCGATGGGTGCCGCACCCGCGATCGTCCCAACCGGCGGCACGAAGTAACGTGAAATTGTTTGCCGAACGCTATCAACGAACGCTCGCTGGCCCCGTCGATGTGACGGGTGTCGGCATTGTGACCGGTGCGAAGGTTCGCGTCCGGTTTCGGCCTGCGCCCGCAGGCCACGGCGTCGTGTTCGTTCGCGGGGATCGTCCCGGTTCGCCGCGCATTCCTGCCCGCACCGCTGCCGTGACCGACACCCGTCGCCGCACGACGCTCGGTACGGATCGCGATGGCGTGACGCTGGTCGAACACGTACTCGCCGCGCTGGCCGGGTTACGCGTCGACAATTGCACGATTGAAATCGACGGCCCCGAACCGCCGGGCCTCGATGGCTCCGCGTGGGGCTTCGTGCAACCGCTAATCGCAGTGGGCTTCGTTCTGCAATCGGGACGACGCCCGATTCGGAGTGTGAAGAAACCGATCGTACTGCAACGCGATGGCTCGTGTTTGGCGATTTACCCTGCCACCGACTCGACCTTGCGGGTGAGTTACCATTTAGATTACGGTACGCATTCGCCGATCGCGCGCTCAGTGGCCACGGTCGAGATTCGGCCGGAAACGTTCACCCGCGAACTAGCGAACTGCCGAACATTCCTACTGGAATCCGAGGTCGAGGTGCTGAAGTCGCAGGGGATCGGACGACACCTGACCCCGGCGGAGATTCTCGTATTCGGGCCGCGTGGGGTGAAGGACAATCGGCTGCGGTATGCCGACGAACCGGCGCGACATAAGATCCTCGACATCGTCGGCGATCTGGCGCTCTGCGGATTCGATCTGGCAGGGCACGTGGTGGCGTACCGATCCGGGCACGCCCTGAACGTGGAACTCGCGAAGTGTCTGGCGGGACGGGTGGCCGACGTGCCGTTTCCCGCCCGACGACTTGCGGCCTAAATTATTTCACGCCAACGCAGGACGCGACGGCACGACGGAAGGCTAGGGACGGCATGACTCCGCTTCGCATCGCAGTCGTTGGAGTCGGGCACCTCGGACAGCATCACGCCCGTATTCTG
>JAYSKW010000113.1:0-3763 GCA_043726085.1 Limnoglobus sp. | reverse complement strand
CCCGCGAAAGATCACGAGCATCACGGAAGTGAACAACATGGAACAAGACGTCATCATCATGCAAGAGATTTTCCGCTACAAGCAACTGGGCGTCGACCAGAACGGTCGTGCGTACGGTCAGTTCGAGGCAACGGGGGTTCGCCCGTCGTTCGTGCAGCGGCTTGAGCAAAAGGGCGTCAAGCTCCCGGCGAACATGTTCGCCGAGCGCGTTCTGATGCGAGATTAAATTCGGTTTTATCGCAGCAAAGGATTCGCTGCGTGGATGGTTGGCGGTCGCCGAACGGCCCGCCCACACACGGATGGAGAACGGCGAACGCAGCCACGGTGTTGCGTGCCGAGCCGACGGGCGGTCTTACGCTCTAGGTGTCCTCCCATGAGTCCGATGATAATTTCTCTGTTGGTCGGCGCACTGGTCGTCGGTGCGGCACTGGCCCTGATGGCGGCATTCGTGGGGCGCGGCGACGACCGCGCCAACGATCGACTCGACCAATTGGTCGGACGCGGGAATCGCAAAGATTCCTCGGCCGACATGCTGTTGAAGCAGGCGCTCAACCAGGTCGATCGCAAAACGGTCTTTGACAAATTGACGCCCGAATTTTTCAACATGACGAAGATGTTGGAGCAGGCCGACGCGAACTACAAACCCGGCGCAATCCTAGGCTCCGCCCTCGCGGTCGGCGGCTTCAGCGCGGTGGTCTTGGGGTTCATGGTCAGCCCGTACATCGCGCCGGTGCTGTTCGTCATGGGCTTCTCGCTGCCGTTCCTGTGGCTGATGTGGAAGCGGAAAAGTCGGTTGAACGCCTTTGCGGGTCAGCTGCCCGACGCGATGGAACTGATCGCCCGTGCCCTCCGCGCCGGTCACTCGCTCGCCTCCGGCTTGCACGTGGTCGCCGAAGAAATGCCGAAGCCGATCTCGAAGGAATTCGCACGGGTTTACGAAGAACAGAACCTCGGTATCCCGATCGAAGACGCGCTCATGAATATGGCCGAACGGGTGCCGAACTTGGACTTGAAGTTCTTCGTCACCAGCGTTTCGATCCAGCGACAAACCGGCGGTGACTTGGCCGAAATTCTCGACCGCATCGGCTACGTGATCCGCGAACGCTTCAAGATTCTCGGCCAGGTGAAGGCGCTCTCGGCAGAAGGTCGGCTCTCCGGCGTGGTGCTGATCTCGCTGCCGATCGGCCTGTTCTTCCTGATGCTCTTCATGAAGCCCGACTACATCAAGCTGCTCTGGACCGACCCGATCGGCATCAAGATGTCGATCGGCGCGCTGGTCGCCTTGCTGGTCGGATCGTACGTGATCAAGAAAATCGTCGACATCAAAGTGTAATGTCGCGGTTTTGGTAGCCGCAGGTCTTTAGCCTGCGTACTTCCACCGGCAACGATTGAGGGTCGTGGTGAGTCTGGGAAACGCGACGTTTCGTGCGCCCGGAATGAACGTGTCGTGCTTGGGATGTCGGGTCTCGAAGACTCGCCCCGACTGTTTCTCGCCAGATGATGCCCCCGCGCAGGCTAAAGACCTGCGGCTACCGAAGAACAAGAATCTGAATATCGCTGACACCGAGGGAGAGACACCGTGGAACTGTTTGGGTTTATGACGGCCGAAGACCTGATGCCGATCGTCGTGTTCATCGCGATCGTGGCGGGTACGTTCCTGCTGATGTCCGCGATCTCGAAGCGGAACAGCCAGGCCGAAGAGCGGCTCGAACGAATCGGCCGACCGAAATCATTAGCGGAATTGGAGCTCAATGAAAAGGAGTCCCAGAACCGATTTAAGACGATAAAGGAACGGTTGTCGAAGTTCGGCCAAACGGTCGACCCGCAATCGGACCTCGAAAAGAACGCGCTCCGCGTGAAACTCGCCAACGCGGGGTTCCGCAGCGAGAACGCGGCGGCCATCTACCAGGGCCTCCGCATCGCGAGTCTGCTCGTATTCCTGGTGCCCGCCGCGCTGTTTTTCATCACGGCGATGGGCTTCACGCGGAGTGCCGGTTACTGGATCGTCGCCTTCGGGGCGATTGGATTCTACGCACCGCAGGTCGTACTCGCGATCTTGCGTAGCTCGCGGCAGATGGAAATTTTCCTCACGCTCCCCGACGCGCTCGACTTGCTCGTCGTCTGCGTGGAGTCCGGGTTGGGCCTCGATGCGGCGATGCGAAAAGTGACCGACGAAATGAAGAATCACGCGAAGGTGATTACGGAAGAGCTATCGTTGGCGAACCTGCAACTGCAAATGGGTCGCCCGCGGCGCGAAGTGCTGCACGACCTCGGCGTGCGAACGGGCGTCGACGACGTCCGGAGTTTGGCGGCGATTTTGATTCAAGCGGATCGGTTCGGTTCGAGTATTGCCCAGGCGTTGCGCGTTCAATCGGATTCGATGCGAACGAAGCGACGTCAAATAGCCGAAGAGAAGGCAGCGAAGACCGCGGTGAAGTTGATCTTCCCGCTCGTGCTGCTGATCTTCCCCGCAGTGTTCGTGGTACTGGTCGGCCCGGCGGCCATCCAGATTTACCGCAACCTGCTTTCCAAAACCCCAGGGGGGTAACCCCCGACCGCGAGCAGGACGCTCGACGGTGTTCAAGGAGGAATGCGATGAAGGGATTCATTCGGTTGGCGTCGGCCGTGGCCGTGGCCGCCAGCGGGTTCGGAGCCATCGGTTGCAGCGGCTCGGCAGGCGAGCGGTACCGCAATCTGGTCGACCCCAGTTGGCCAGAACGGTATAGCTCCGTGGCACGAGCCGAAACGCTCGCCCCCTTCCAGGCGCAAGCCTCGAACGGTGCGATCCTCGATCAAACGGTTTGGAACTACCACTTTGAAGTGGGTTCCGACAAGCTGACACCAGCCGGTCTGGAGAAGCTCGATTACCTCGTCCGTCGCCGTCCGTCGCCCGACGCGAAGGTCTACGTGCAATCGTCGCGCGACATCGGCTACGACGGGGCCGCGCCCGAGAAATTCGCCGACTCGCGTCGCGATATCGATCAGCGTCGTGCGAGTTCGGTGCTGAAATATCTGACCGCGCAAACGGCCGGCCACCCGATGACCTTCGAGGCACAGATCATCGACGCCGCCGATCCGGGCTTCGGTGCCCAGTATCCGGCGAACTCGATTCGCAGCCTAGTCGGCCAGTATAAATCGGGCATCTCGGGTTCCGCAGGTGGCGGTGGCGGCCAGCAAAGTGGTGGGGGTGGCGGACAAAGTTCCGGCGGCGGTGGCGGCGGTCGATAACCGTCCCGAAGACACTGCAACCGGCCGGGTGGAACTGCGAACGAACGTTCGCCGTTCCACCCGGCTTTCGTTTTTTGAATGGAGCGACCTCGATGACGACATCCCCACTCCGACGGTTCGCCTTCGCGCTTCTCGCGATTGCGATTTTGGCGGTCGAGGCCAGCGCGGCGGAACCGCTGTTCGCGCGGTCGGCTATGGAACGACATTGGATCGGCTTCAAAGAGTATTGGGGCGGCGCGTTCAAGAGCCAAAGCGCCATCACCATGATCGTCATCGGCACCGGTCTCGTTTCGATGTTCATCATCACTCGGGCCAAGTGGAGGAAGTAATGATGGCGAATACGACGCGACCGCTTGCAGCCGAATGGGATGCGAACCCATCGCCCGAAGCGCCGACCGCACCGGAAACGATGAAGGAATCCGGCCTCTCGGCATCGTTCCTTTCCGAAATGATCTTGCGGACGATCTACGCGCGCGGCCCGATGGTTGGCCGCGACCTCGGCCAGTTCCTCTGCCTGCCGTTCAAAATTATTCAG
>JAYSKW010000112.1:0-1216 GCA_043726085.1 Limnoglobus sp. | reverse complement strand
AATGTCTGGCGTGCCATCGCCGTCGACATCGGCCACAGCGGTGCGGACGCCACCGGTGAACGATTCTTCGTAAGCAAAGAAGCGGAACTTCTCGGTCGACGTGGCGTAGTCGAACACACGCACCAACGGCCCGCGACCGGCACCGGCACCCACTGCCAACAGCGACGCTTTGCCCGGATTCCCTGTGTTCACAGTGAACCGCGGGTCGAGTGGCACGTTGTTCGGTAACACGCTGACCGGTGGCGTCGTACTTGGCGGTACAGAGATTGTGCCGCCGTTCGGGGACGAGCCGAGGAAGTTTTGCTTCGTAGGGTCGGTGATCGGCCCGACCGGTCGCACTTCGCCGAAATTCAGGGCGCCTCGCATTTCGCCGCCAGCCACCGAGACTTCGCTGATGACATCGTTGCCGAGATTGACCGGTTTCGTGGTCGGTTCCTGGGCCGATTCGAAGAAGTCTTCAAAACTAGCCGGTTGAGCTTCGGTGATCGTATAGCGACCGGGTGGCAGAACCGGGAACTCGTATCGTCCCGATGCATTTGTCGTGGTGACGAGGCCGTTGATCGAATCGGCGGCCGTCAGCGGTCGCGCCATCGGCGTGCCTTCGAATGCCGTACCGGAGATCGTCACAATCACGTTCGGAATACCCGGCTCCCCAACGTCCATCCGACGATTGCGGTTGAGGTCTTCGTACGCGAAACCGAAGACCGACGACAGCAGAATTTCGCCGAAGTTGTACTCGACACCATCTTGGCCTGCGGCCAAACCGACGATGAGAACGTCGTTCGAGGGCGTCGATCCACCGAGGCTACCCGGAGTGTCGATACCATCGAAGAAGCCTTGCGGCTGGGTTTCGCGGATCGTGTACGAACCGGCCGACAAGTTCGGGAATTTGTAGAAGCCGCTCGTATCGGTGATGGCGGTTCGCGTCAGCGGCAATCCGTTGGCGTCGAAACCGGTCAGCGTGATGAGCGTTCCTGCGATGCCACTTTCCCCGGAAGCAGGTTGTCGGACGCCGTTCATTACGAAGGTATCGCGATAAACGTAGCCTGAAACCGACGCGGGGAGCGTGGCGGGTGGTGGCGGTGGTGGTGGCACGACGATCGCAGTCAGGCCGAAGTCTTGCCGCAGGTTAGCGGAGCCCGCGAGGTCCGGGTTCGCTCCGAAGCTATCGAGTGTAAATGGGCTGGTGCGAATCACGCCACCGAAGCCAGTGCCC
>JAYSKW010000111.1:0-8304 GCA_043726085.1 Limnoglobus sp. | reverse complement strand
CCGTCCTTACGGCTTTTTGTCGCGGATACTCTGTCGGGCCTCATCGCAAAGCCTCTTCGACCGCGACCTACGGGTTCTGGAACGTTGAATATGCAATCTACCCCGTGAACGGTAACTTACCCGACGTAGACGCCGTTGGAACTGGCGATCGTGTCGAGCGAGAAGAACTCGGCGGGGTTTGCGTTGCCGAGGTTGCTGCCGAGGTAGCCGCGGACGCGGCTGCCGCTGTTGGTACCGGCCCCGACGATCAGATCGGACTTCGCATCGCCGTCGAGGTTCTTGGCCACGACTCGCACGCCACCGCGGCTGGCGGCATCGCCCGCGAAGAAGTTCGCGACGGTCGTTTGCGCGTTCGATGCGACGAGGTCGGCACCGGACAGCGCGAACACGCGCGGGCCGCCACCGGGGCCGCCGCCCGCGATGATGTCGGCCTTGCCATCGCCGTTGATGTCGCCGGCAGCGATGAACACGCCGTTCCGCAGCGTTTGCTCGAAGACGAAGAAATCGTTGAACAGCGTGGTCGGCGAGCTACTGCCGATCGTCTTGCCGTCGTAAGTCGCCACACGCGGGCCGCCGCCGAACCCGGCTGCGACCACGACATCGCCGATACCATCGCCGTTGACATCGCCGACGGCCGAGCGGGCACCGCCGCGGAAGTTCACGTCGTTGATGCCGAAGAAATCGGCGGCAACCGCAAACCCGACGCCGTTGAAGATCCGCACGCGCGGGCCGCCGCCTTGATCGGGCGTGACGAGCAATTCGGCAACGCCGTCGCCAGTGACATCGCCCGCTGACAGGTAAATGCCGCCCGTGAACGCCGCCTCGAACGGTTGCACGCGGAACAGTTCGGCTTGCGTCACGCCATCGAGAATTCGCACATCGGTGATCGTGCCGGGGCCGGTGCCAACGGCGACATCGTTGACGCCATCGCCGTTGAAGTCGGCCAACGCCACGCGAACGCCACCGCTGAAGGTGGTGCCGAACGGCGTGGCTTGGAACTTCACGCTGCTGTCCGAATTGTAAACGCGAACCGTGGCCACGCCGGTTTCGCTACCGACGGCGTACTCGCCTGCCGGCGAGGTCGGCGTGATGGCATCCGAAGCGGTCAATCCGCTCAGGGCGATCGTGCCCGTACCGATCGGCCCGAGTTTCGTCGCCGCACCCGACGCCAGGTTGATCGAATATAGCGAGGTCGTTCCGCCGCTCGTCAGCGCGGCAAAACCCGAGCCGTTCACGGCGGTGTTCGAGGCTTTCGCTTGCACGCTCGCCGGGATGTCGAAGCCATTGACGGCGGTGAAGATCAACGGCACGCCGGCCACGGTGATCGTCGTACCGACGGTCTGCGTTCCGCTGTTCGGCAGCGACTGAATGAACAGTTTGCCCGTCGTGCTGTCGATGGTGTACTGCGTCGTGAACTTCGTTCCGGCGAAGCTGTTCGTGTACGCCGTGCCATCGACGGTGGTGGAGCCACCGTTCGCCGACTTATCGGGATTCACATCGGTCACGCTGCCGGCCGCTCCGCCGAAGTCGCCATCGACGGCGGCACCCGTCGACGGGTTGATGCGGAAGTTGAATCCCGTGCTGGTAACGACGCGAAGGCGATCGACGACTGGGTTAAAGTCGATGCCGAAGCTGGTGGTACTTGCGAAGGTGATCGCCGAACCGGCCGCATCGACGAGGCCGATACTGCCAACGCCAACGGCTGTTGTGGCACCACTTTGCGGGTCGATATTCGCGAGGCGAACGGCCTTCGTCGTGCTATCGAGAACGAGCACGAAGTATTGGCCGGTGGCGGGGCGGATGTCCAAGCCGACGACCGTTTCGGTCGCACTCAGGCCGGTGATCGCGACGCTCGTGGTGGTGTTCGGCGTGTTGGAATTGAAGCGAAGCAGGTTCCCGCCCGCCACGCCGATCAGTGGCGTTCCTTTATTATCCAGCGGGTTCACCGCAAGGCCGAGAACCGGCGATGCGAACCCCGTCGTGCCAGCCTTCGTGGCCACACCCGATACGAGATCGATGGCGAACAGCGACGTCGCGCCGCCGACGGAGAGAATCGCGAGGCCCTTGCCCGAAACGACGGCTGCATTCGAGGCAGTGGCATCGACACCGGTGCCGATATCGAAGCCGTTCACGGCGGAGAAATTCAGCGGCGAGCCGGCCAGCGTGATCGCGAGTGGCAGCGTTTGCGTGCCGTTGTTCGGCGGATTTTGAATGAACAATTTGTCCGTCGTGGCATCGAGGGCATACAGCGTGGTGAAGGTCGCGTTCGGCGCGTTGTTGGTGTACGCGACCGCATCGGCGACGGTCGTGCCGCCGTTGATCTTGGAATCGGGCTGATTGCCCGCCACCGAGTTATCGGTGTCGACGGCCACGCCGTTGTTCGGGTTAATGCGGAAGTTCAAGCCGCTATCGGTGACGATCCGCAACCGATCGACGACGGGGTTGAAGTCGAGGCCGAAGTTCGTGCCCGACGCAATCGTGACGAGGGTTCCCGTCGCATCGGACAGCGTGAAACTCGCCCCGATCGGCGTGGCCGTACCGGTGCGACCGCTGATCCCGTAGAGTTGAAGCGAGTTCGCGGCACTGTTGAACCCGAGGCCGTACAGCGCACCGTTCTGCGGGCGATAGTCGATACCAACGAGGCTATCGCCTAAGGCGACTCCGCTGATCGCCGTTGTGGTTTGCACGTCCGGCGTGGCGGTATCGAAGCCAATCAGGCTAGCGGCCGTGAGCGCGAACGCCGCCGTCGGCGTCGTGCGGTCTTCGAGAGTGACCAAACGCGGGCGAAACGACGCGGACTTCTTCGGGAAAGGCTTCGTCATGATGCAGCTCCATGGCTAAGGTTGCACGATTGGGCGTACGGCAACGATTGTACGGACTGCGCGGCGCAAGTGGTAAAAGTAATTGTGAAAATAGATAAAGTCGGCAATGCGGGAGTTTCAGCGACGGTTCCGATGCAGTCGTGGCGAGTCTTGGAGACGCGACATCCCCGAAAACACCGACAATGGGACGAGGGCGAACGGTTACATAGAATGAGCGTGCCCGACACTGACGAGGATTGTGACCGATGGCGTTGCCGATGATTCCCGACTGGCTGAAACTCCGCGATGGTTCGCTGAATTTGGGCTTGGGTGCCCAAACGGTGGTGGTGATCCTGAGCGGGCAGCCGCAGTATCGCCTCGATGCTCGCCCCGCCGGTGGGCAGTTCATGTGTGCCATCACGCAAACGACGAACGGCAAGCGGTTCGACGCCACGGCGAAGTTCCCCACGCTCGATGCCGCGCTCGTCGGCGGCCTCGATCAACTCCGCGAATCGCTCGGCTGGTGACCTATCGCCCTTTTGCCAGGAACTGCATCGTCGTGTGCGATGATGTGCCGATCTGGCAGAGTTGATCGAAACCGTAGGCTTTGAGTAGCTTTACGAGTTGCTCGCCCTCTTCTTGCGAACCGGCGGGCAGCAGCAACCGTGCCGACGATTCGCCGCACAACCACCACTTGCCGTTGATCGCTCGCACCGTCAATGAAGCGGGCGCAAACCGCGTACCTTGCACGCTGAACGGCACGTCTTTCGGTGCCTTTTCGTTGACTAGGAAGAACGTCAATCCGGCGGTGCCGAACTTGCAGAACTCGGTGAAGCGTCCATCTTGAATGACCTTCATCGCATCGCGTGCAGTCCATTCGCTCGCGCCGAACCGGCCGAGAATCTCCGGGCCGTGCGCGACCACGAAATCGCCTTTTTCCCTTCGCACTTCGATTTTCTTGTAGTCGATGCGGATTTTTTCGCCGACGTAACCGACTCCGGGAATGTCTAACCCCGTGCGGTTCATCGCCTTTTCCTGGGCCGCTTTGATGATCGGCGAAGCCACGACCGTCGTGCCACTCGCGTTTTCGGGTGCGGCGAAGAAGTACGCCAGCGGTGGCGTCGATTTTCCGATGAAACCGACGCGGTTGAAGCCATATTTCTGCATCACCGCCATCGCCTGTTCGGCGTCGGCTCGGTGCGAGCCGAAGTTCAGCAAGATGTTCGCATCGTCGCGTAAACACCACACACCCCGGATTTGCTCGACCCGTGTGGTACGCGGATCCATTTGCAGATGCGACTTCGGAAAGCCGGCATTGGGAGCCGTTTTGCCATCGGTCAGGCCGTAATCGACGATGGCGCGATCCGTGCCGATGCTCGCCCATTCGGTGGGCCGCAACTCGCGGAGCGTGCGGAACATGTCGGCGGCATCTTCGGCGTTGTTGCCGAAGTCTTTGAAGACCGTGCCCGCATTCCAAACTTGCCAACTCGTCAGCCGTTTGATGTTCAGCGTGGCGACCGCGATCTTCTGGAGTTTCTCCGGTTGCGGCAATTTCATTGCTGCGGCCGTCAGCGATTCGGGCAGCGCTCGCGGCACGTTCGATGGCGGAATCAGCGTCATCCGCGGCTCGGCGGGCGGTGTAAACACCTGAGCCATACTGCTGGTTCGGGCCAGAAAAAGTACGAAGATGATGAGACAGAATCGCTGGCACATACGGAACACTCCCACGGTCGATGGTGTATCCGTCATAATCGGCATTTTTGGAACGGGAATTCAGCCCGATTTCCCATCGTCGTTCAAACCGAAATCTCCACGTCGCGGCGAAACGAATTACTGTTGCTTCGTCAGCTTCTCGCGGAGTTTGGGTAGTTCGGATTTCCAGTGCTCGTACGAGTATCTTGCGTCTTTGGGAAATGTCTCGCGGGGGATGCGGGGTAACGCTTCTTCCATCTTGGCGAGCGTGCGTGCGGCTTCGTTGGTGTCGGGCGATTTCGCGGCCAGTGCAGCGTGGAATACGAGGCTGCCGACGACGAGTTCTTCCGGTGTGCCCGCGTGTTTTGCGATCAGTTCCTTGCCCTTGGCGACGGCGGCGGCGGTGTCGCCCATTTCGACGAGCGTGTTCACCGTCCAGATTTCGCCCCAGTTCCGCAGGAACGGGTCGGTCGACTGCGAGAGTGGCTTCAAGTATTCCAACGCTTCGGTGTAAATTTTGACAGGCGTGGGGTCTTTTTTGGCCCGTGCGAGTAACGCGCTCACCATCCACAAACGGCCCTGATCGGCGTACGTGCCCGTCGGGTACAACGCGAGTTGCTTGCGGAATCGGCTCTCGGCTTCGGGGTACGCCTGATCGCGCATGAGCATCTTGCCGAGTTCGAATATCGCGCGTTCGTGCGTGACCGCATCTTGCGGGGCGACGGTTGCGGCATCGGCGAGTTGGGCGTATAAGTCGCGGCCGAATTTCGCGGTCGCCTCGGCTTCTTGTTTCACTTGATCCGGACTCAGGCTCGTCGGCGCGGCGGCGAGGAGATCGTTCCCGCGGGCCACATGCAACGTCGCTAGCCGATAGCGGGCCGCATTCGCGGCACTGCTCGGCACGGCCATCGCTTTCTCCAACGCGGCTTTAATCGAAGCGAAATCGCTCGCGGGTATAAGTTCCGCTTTCTCGACCCACGCTTGCCCGATCTGATCGGCGGTTACCGTTGGCGATTGCAAAATCTTGTCGATGAGCGCCGTCGCGCTCGCGGAATCGTCGGCACGGCGATAATGCTTGACGGCCTTCATCCAGTGCGTCATCTTGCGTTCAGCGTCGCTTTCCAGTTCGCCGAGTGCGGCGAATTCCTTCGCTGCACCGAGGTACTTCGACTTCGCGTCGGCAGACCCAACCGAGACTTTCTCCAAGCCTTCCGCCCACGTCGTTTGAATCTCGGCACGATACTCGGCGGCCTTGGTGCTGGTGTCGATTTTGCCGTACGCGGCGGCGGCCCGAAGTGCGGAGGGGAAGTCGCCTTCGTCTTTGCTCGTTTGAATGACCTGCTCGAATACCGCTTTCAATTCCGTATTCGATACCGTTTCCATCGTGCCATCGGTCGGCGTGACGGCCTTTTCGAGATACTCCACGACTTCGGTTCGCAGGCCCTTCGCCATCGGGTCTCGCAACTTCAGTTCCGCAAGCCGCAACGATGCGATCGCCAACGTGGCCGGGTCTTTCGCCGCTTGTTCGAGGTAAGGCATCGCCTGTGCGGTTTCGCCTTGTTTCAAAAGTGCATAACCGGTGTGGTAGCGAATCGCGCCGAGTTGTTCGGGTGGCAAACCGGGGGTCGATTGTGCGGCTTCAAACAGCTTCACCGCTTCGGGCCAGTTGTTGTCGGCGAGCGCGAGCCGGGCGAGTTGCACCTTCGCCGAGGCGAGCACTTCGACGGGGGCATCGGCACCAATGTCGTTAAGCCACGTCCGTGCCTTCGCAGGTTCGTTGAGCGTCAGGTTCAGTTTGGCGAGTTCGAGCTTGCAATTCGCGGCCATTGCGGGCGAGGCGCGGTTTGCGCCGCCGAGATAGTTCGTCAGTTCATCGCGGGCGAGTTTCCGGTTGGCGGGCGTGGCACGGATGGCGGTGCGGGCGATTAGGCGCGGGCATTCGCTGCGATCTTCGTCCGGCGGCGTACTGGCAACCAGCGCGAGCAGCACGGCATTCGCATCGCCGTTATCGGTGGCCGCACGCGCTTTCGCCGTGCGGAACGCCAGCTTCGCAGCATCCTTTGGCCCTTCGAGTTTCTTCGCATCGCATTGCTCGAACTGCTTCAGTGCGTTCAACCATTCGGCGGTGTCTTCGGGGCTATTTTCGGCGAGTGCGAGGAAGCCACTGCCCGCGAGGAAGTGCGAGAGATTTGTCGAATCGGGATAGCGATCCGCATCTTCGGCAACCTGTTTCGCAAGGCTTTCCACCGCGATCGGGTCAATCGGCTTGGCTTCGAGCGCAGTCACCAGCGATGCCCGGTTCGCCACGTGGCTATCGACGGGGTTCGTCGTCGGTTTCGGCGCGTAAAGGAACGCCGCCACGAGCGCCACGGCCCCGGCGAGGAACGTCGGCAGTTGCCAGTAACGGCGCGGTTGGGGCGCAACCGCGTCGGGTAGCGGCATGATCGGAACCGGGTTCGGGGTGAGAGCCGCCGGCGTCGGTGCGGGTGCCAAGTCCGTGGCCATGATCGCTACCTATATTGTGAGCGCATTCGGAAGATTCATTAAAGTTGAACAGATTGCCCCCACATCGGTCAAGTGCAACAAGAAATGGCCTACAAAATCTCGCTGGAGACCATTCATCGCTGGCATCTAGCCCAGCACGAGGACCGCTTCCTCGCATTCGGGGTATCTTTCACTGGCTGGTGAGAGATGAATTCGTTCGACGATGAAGCCACACTTTTGGAGAATTCGCAGCGATGCTCCGTTGCTGGTGGCGACTGTGGCGATCAATGGGCGTTGGGTCACTTCTTGGAGTAAAAGTGGCAATGCTCGGCTGGCGATCCCCCTTCCCCAAAACGCACGGTCGATCCAGTATCCGATGTGATCGCTGCCATCTTGTGGGAAACAGCAGATGTATCCGACGAACGCATCGCCGACGAGAATGGCACGCGCGGTGTTGTTCGGGTCATTCAGCGACTTCGCCCAAAGGGAATCGAACGCATCCCGAGACCGTGGAATCGTGACCGCCATTCGGTTCGATTCCACGTCGATTTGCAATTCGTACATCAGCGGCAAGTCGCTCGCCTGCACCGCACGGAGCCGCACGCTATCGACCGTTGTCACCGCAGTGCCCCTCACTTTCGCGCCCGTCACGATTCAATTGTGCCAGTGTAGTCGAGGAGTTGCAAATGGTAACGGCTTCTGAAGCAGGTAGCTCCACCCCTTGCGAACTCGCACGTTTGGCTCACGACTGAAATTCCCTCAGAATTTCTGGCCGAGTATGGCGAAGAGATTTTGCCGACACTGTCGGCAAAATTGGGGTGGAGCCACTTCGTTGAAATTCTCGGCATGGATGACCCGCTCAAACGCGACTTCTACGCCGAGATGTGTCGCATCGAACGGTGTGCCAAGATCGGCGGAATGCTCTTCGAGCGGACGGCCCTTTCCAAGAAGCCGAAGTGGCTCGTCGAGCACGAACTCGCCAAACTCCGCAAGGAAGATCAACTCTCGCCCGATCTCGTCTTTCGCGATCCGTACTTCCTCGACTTCCTGGGGCTGAAAGGGAAGTACTCCGAAAAAGATCTCGAAAGCGCGATCCTTGCCGAGATGGAAGCCTTCACCGCGACTTAATACTTTTGCCAAAGAGGCAGAACGTGCCATGAACGCAAAAAGCACTCCGAGTCTTTCGACCGTAAGTGCCTGATGGTATTGGAGTTGTGCTGGAAACCGTAGGGCATAAAACAAATTGCGGCGATAGGATTTGAACCTATGACCTCCAGGTTATGAGCCTGGCGAGCTAACCGGGCTGCTCCACGCCGCGTCTTGTAAC
>JAYSKW010000110.1:0-11806 GCA_043726085.1 Limnoglobus sp. | reverse complement strand
TCGCGGTCGCGGCATCCCGTGGCCGGGGAATTATTCGAGCTGGCTCGAACAGAAACGCAACCGCCTCAAGCTCGAAGAGAAGCACGAAAGCACGCGGCAGAAGCAACTCGAACGCGAACTCGAATGGTCGCGAATGGCCCCGCGTGCCCGGATGGCCAAGAGCAAAGCCCGCCTCGCCAACATCGAAAAATTGCAAGAGCAGGTGATCGAAGATCGCGAAGACGACTTGCTGATCCAGATCCCACCGGGGCCGATGCTCGGCGACCTCGTCGTGCGTGCCGAAGGCGTGAAGAAAGCCTACGGCGATAAATTGCTGTTCGACGATCTCACGTTCAACTTGCCGAAGGGCGGCATCGTCGGCGTGATTGGGCCGAACGGTGCGGGCAAAACGACGCTGTTCCGGATGATCGTCGGCGACGAAACTCCCGACGGAGGCAAGTTGACGATCGGGCCGACCGTGAAACCCGCGCACGTCGACCAGAACCGCGACGCACTCACCGCGACGAACACGATCTTCGAGGAAATCACCGGCGGCACCGATTACATCATGCTCGGCAAACAGAAGGTCGCCAGCCGCGGCTACGTGGCACGCTTCAACTTCCGCGGCACCGATCAACAGAAGGTCGTCGGTACCTGCTCTGGTGGCGAGCGTAACCGTATTCACCTCGCGAAACTGCTCCGTAGCGGCGGCAACCTACTGCTACTCGACGAGCCGACGAACGACCTCGACGTGGACACCTTGCGCGCGCTCGAAGAAGCGCTCATTAACTATGGCGGTTGTGCCGTCGTGATCAGCCACGATCGCTGGTTCCTCGACCGCATCGCCACGCACATTCTGGCGTTCGAGGGGGATAGCAAAGTCGTATGGTGCGAAGGGAACTTCCGCGTCTACGAGGAACAGCGTCACGCCCGCCTCGGAGCCGAAGCCGACCAGCCGCATAGGGTAAAGTACAAGAAGATGTCGTGATGCGGAGTTGAAAGAGGAGCTACGGGGTTCATCTGGTTCATCCCGGTGGGAGGCTGCCATCGACAAGTGAATACAAAAATATCACTGGGAGGCCGAACCTTCGGCATACTGTCGCTTCCACTCGTTCAGGCAAGCTACGAATTCCTCCCACGGCGTGCTCTTGTCGACGAGAAAATTGATTTCGCCCTGAATGGCTTCGGAGTCTTCGGAGAAACGGATACCCTGCAAACGCAGGAAATCCGCAAGTGGCCGCGCATGTTCGGGCCTTGCGAACAAGGAATGCGCTTCCCAAGCTTCGACCGGAATGATGTAATCGACTTCGCGCTTTTTGCGTCTGTTCAAAGGCCTGTATTCGATGTTGTCAATCTCTTCGGCAGGAACTTCGGTGGAGTGCCAGTTCCCTTTCCCGACTTCATATCGCACCAGATAAAGGTGCCTGCCCCCTCTGCCGATCGGGCCGCGGTCTTGCAGAACCCGCGCCACAACGGGTCTGCCGGCAATGCGAAAACTCACCTTAGCTCCGATCGGAACGTCTTGCGTATTCATGCTACCTCCAGTTTATGCCAGCCAAGGGCTGGCCCCGAGAATCCCAGTTAGGTGATCTCGCAGAACACGGTCGAAGCTGCTGCAAAGTCCGTTTATCGCACTCCTCCATCTCCGCACTTCCGCAAGGTGCAAGATGGGATCAACCCCGAAATCTTCGGGGTCGAAGTCATTGTGAGCGATTGCGTTTCGCCACCTCATCAACTCATCGAGCAGCGATCTGCGTTGGCGGTTGTGAGCTTGTATATTGTAAACTTCTTCCAAAAACGGAAGCCCGAGCCGCCCAAACTCGGACCCAATCGTGCCTGCTTGCGGGTTGCCGCGGCCGAATGGCTGCCCCCAGAGAAACTGAGTTCGCACCAGAGCCTGCAAGTCCACTGGTGCGGCCGCGATCACATGGTCCACACATTCGGAGTAAAGATCGCGGCAAAAGCCCTGAAACTCGGATGACAGTAGCAAAGCGTAGGCTCTGTTGATTTGTTGCGTGGCATACCTCCGCCCTCGCTTGGTGCCTCCCAACCCGACGTGTGCCGCTTCGATCTCATCTAAAGCCAAAGCACGTGATCGTTTCCATCGTAGCAGCGAATTCGATGGCATCTGTGGTTGTCCGTCTTTATTTGGTCAGAGTCGCCTCTTCGCGATACATCTTGGTGTAGCGCCGGCTAGGCAAATTCAGTCGAAGTCCCAATCCCGCATACTGTTTCCGTCGCCTGAGCTTTGCCAGGGAGGGCTCGCGCCGGGCTCTGGTACTCGGGGTGGTACCGGAGCAACTCGAGCCCGAGCAGCCTGAACCCGAGCAGCCCGTTCGGATTCTTGCGACTCTTTCAGAGTTGTCGCTTTTGCAGCTCGATCCCGAGCAGCCTGAACCCGAGCCTGAGCTTGCAGGGAAGTGCGCGAAACAGTTTTCATTCGCTGAGCCACGGCAGCCCGAGCTTGCATGACGACCCGGCCATGACTGGCGACCCAGTTTTGACTGGCGAACCCTTCCCCGCCGGCCATTTTCTGCACAGCCATCCACCATTTAACGAGGTCCGATTCTGATTGGAATGTGGCAATCTGCTCCCCTTTGCAAGTAGAGAGGATCCACTGCCCATCGATACATATCTTTTTCCCATGCGTCATATCAAGTGTTGCCTTCGGAACTAATACGCCAATGATCGAAATTACGTTTGGCACCCTTTGACACAAGTTATCACACTGTTCCGACTGCTTGCTTTTAGACATGGGGAGATCAGCCTTCGGTTTACAATAATTCTGCTGCATGTCATTGTTTTGATCCGACATCCATCGTCGTGTCAAGTTTTTTTCTCTCACAAAGCCACTAATTTAGACCTCTCCGTGCACGGTCCGATCTTCGAATCACGCCTCGCAGTCTGGTTCGGCGCGCCACCACTCCGGAGGTGGGGATTGATCGCCATCAATGAGGTACCGCTCCATGGCATCGAGGTATGGCTGCCCCGGACCTGTGCCGTGCATGAGCTACCCGAACGCGGTGAACCCTTGGGCGTAGGCCAATGCGTACAACTCGGCCGCGCGGGCTTTGCGATCCTCCCATGATCCGCCACCGTACCCGCCGACGTACAGCGTGGCGAGGTTGAACGATGCAGGGTCCGATGCCCGCCGCTGATGAGGCCGTCAGATACCGCCCGGACTGCTCGAGGTCGGCCGCTGCGGTGGCCGCGTCAATGGTCGGCCCGGTGCCTGCGATGAACTCCTCAATGTTCTCGAAACGGTGGAAGCTGTATTGCATGAGCGAACCGACAACTCCCTGCGCTTCGGCATCGCCGGTTTCGGCGAGCAGCAGCCACAACCGGTACGCCTCGGCCAACTGCCCTAAGTCGCTGGCAGCAAGTGCGGCGGCCCGTCGTTCTTCCAGATTATCATCCATTCACGCATCCTCTGCCGTCTGACGATCGAGTTCCGCCGCAGCGGGGGCTACAGCTGAATGGCAATTGGTTTCTCTAGATTGTAAGCTGGGGTCTCGGACCACGGCAGCCCGACAATCGAGAAGAGGCTTCTTATTGACCTCGCAGAGGCCAGCGACATTCAGAAAGTCCGTGCCATTGGGTGGGGTGCGAATTCCGTTCCCGTTACGCCATCTGGAGCGAATCGCGAACTGTTGTGACGGATGATCGCACCTAAGCTGCGAAACGAATGAAAATTCGACCAACCCACGCGATTGCCCGAAGTCAAAAAATCGCAGGCGATCTGGCGTAAGTCGGAATTATACGATGTGCGCGGAGTGACATGGAATTGTCGCCAAATGACATAGAAGTGCGCCCAAATGACATAGAATTGTCGCGTCCGGTCGATTTTGTGTCGCTACCGGTCGATTTTAGGGCGCGAATTGCGGCGAGTGCCAATCGAATGATCTCGACGTAACCCACCACAGCCGTTCGATATCCGGCAAAAAACCTCGAAACAAATCAGCGATTTGCGATCAAAAAGTGTCGTTTTGAGACGCGAAAATGGCAAAAAAAACGGTTTTTGAACGTCCGGAATTGTGACTTACGTCGATTATGAGTGACGAAAACCGCCTACAAATCGGTGCGGTAGCGGCCGGCGATGGCGTACTCGTAGCCGGTGTTTTGCACGCGCAGTAGGCGTACGAGAATGGCGGTGCCTTCGGCTTGGCCGCAGCCTTCAAACGCGGCGAACAGGTAGCGCGAGGTCGGCTTGGAACCGGTGACGGCGCTGAGGCCGCCAGTGGACAAATCGCGGCAGCGACCGGGGATCGAAGCCAGAACCAAGCCATCGTCGGTGATCGGGTAGAACGTGACGGGGAATGTGGCCGAGATTCGCGGCGACTTGCGGCGATCTTCGACGTTGCGAAAGAGGTGGCGCAGTTCGGAAATGAGACGCGGAATCAGATCGAGCGACTCGCGGGCAAACGCGGCTTCGGGAGCACCGAACAGCGATCCGGTTGCTTCGACTTCGCCGCAACCCCCGTGCCCAGTGGGCCAGCGCAACACGATTTCGAGGCCGCTGGCTTTCTTCCCGGAAATGCGGCCCCACATGCCCGTTGCCGGTGCGACTTTCCGCAACACGAAGGTCGATTTGTCAATCGCTTCAAAGTCGTCGAACCAGCCGTCGTCGATCATCGGTTCGACTTTGAGGCCGACCACGTCTGGAACCATCGTCGTTGGAAATCGGCAAATCCAGGTACCGTCGGCGCGGCGGCCGATATCGCCGGGGATCTTCGGGGCGCGGCCATTACCGGCGGCGGCGGTCAGCACGGTGTCGATGAGTTGATCGGCCCAAACCGTCGATGGCGGACTGTCGAAACCGAGTAAGCTCGATACCGTCACGACCGAGCGAATCGCGGGCAGTTGCACGAACTGCGCTTCGGGCGTCGCGATTAAGTCGATCGGATGTTCGGCCAACGGCGACGGGCCGACTAACTTCGGCGCTTGCGCGGGCACGGTCTTCAACGGCGGTAATTCGGTCGAAGGCCGGGCGTGTAGCGTTTGTTGATTGCCACCGTACGGCTGCGGTGAAGTACGAGTCGCGTTGTGCGGAGCCACCCAACCCGGCGGTAGCGTATCGACCGGCGTGCCGGTTTCCGATGTCGGCATCCGATCGAATCGCGTACGACCCGGCGTCACGAAATTCGTGTCGGTTATCTTCGTTTTGTTGGCTAACGACGGTTCGACGGCATCCGCTTTTTGAACGCTGATTAACGACTGCACGAAACCGAGGCACGACGCGAAACGCTCGTCGGGGTTCTTCGACAGTGCCCGTAGAATCGACGACCGATCCGATGGCGGCAGGTGCGACAAATCGGGTGTTCCGGACACGTGCGCGAGCATCATCTGTTGGGCGGTGCGCGCCGTGTACGGGAAATAACCCGTCAGCAGTTCGGCGTACACCAGTGCGAGGCTGTATTGATCCGAACGCCCGTGAACCTGCCCGCGAAGCACTTCCGGTGCAACGTAGCGCGGCGTCAGGCCGCGGTTGAGCATCGGCGTGGCATCGCCCTTGGTCGAAAGCCGACAAACGAGGCCGTAGTCGCCGACTTTGGCGTGATCGCTGATGATGAACAGGTTCGCGGGCTTGATATCGAGGTGTTGAAGGCCGTACTTCCGCCCGATGTGGTCGAGCGCCTCGGCAGCGTCGATCAGGTAGCCGAGCAGTTCGGCACGCGGAATGCCGACCAGCCCCTGCGATTGACACTGCACGTAGCGATCTTGCAGGTGCGCATCGGCCAACTCCATGACCATCACGAGTTCGTCGCCGACGAGTTCGACGCGCTCGAGCGTCAGCAAAAACGGGTGACGGATCGCCTTGATCGACTGAAACGCTTCGTATTCTTGTTCGAGCGAAGCTCCGGAACCGCTATCGGGGTCTGGGGCGACGAATTTCATCGCCTTCATCAGCCCGCCAGGCGCTTCGCACAGCCACACTTCGCCGAAACCGCCGCGCCCGAGCGGTTCGATGACCCGGTAGCCGGGTATCGGTTCGAGGCCCGCCTTGTTGGTGTAAGGCCGGTCGGTCGTGGTAACGAGTAACGACATAGTGCCTGTCGAAAAACGGAGCGATAGATAATCCGCATTAGCAACTTACTTCAAAATCCCGCGCACGGTCGGCAGAACTGGAGTCTCGAGAGAAATTGGGCCGACGCGGGAGACGGTATCGGCAGAATGTACAATTTGTGCGGGCACCGAATCGACGTAAGTCACAATTCCGGACGTTCCAAAACCGTGTTTTTTGTGTTTTTGCGACCCGAAATGGCGCTTTTCGATCGCAAATCGCCGATCTGTTCTTGACGGTTTTCCGTATCTGCAACTCGCGTCATGGGTTACGCCGAGTGTCACCGATAACGCATTCGCCAAAAGTACCGACATAAAATCGACCGGATGCGCCCGAAAATCGACTGGACCCGACACAAAATCGACCGGAGGCGACATAAAATCGACCGGACGCGACATTTTCCGGTCACTCCGTGCACGATGCGAATTCTGACTTGCGCCAGATCGCCTGCGATTTTTTGACTGCGGGCAATCGTGTGGGTGAGGCCAAATCGAGTCCGAGCCAAACCCGAATGTCGAAACGAACGGCGTCGAGCGATGCCCTCGTGCCGCGACGCGCCTCTGTCTACTATAAAATTAATCCTGTCAATCCTGTTCATCCTGTCTTCTGCTTATTTTGGACAGGATTGACAGGATTGACAGGATAAGAATAAAATTTGCGGCGGCGCGGCGAATCGGGAACGCGAATCTCTGCACCTCGCCGAAATCGCGGTTCTCACGACAATATCGACATGGAAACGGTACACGTGAATTTGGGTAGCCGCTCGTACGACATTCGCTTTGCCAACGCGGATGCGGATGCGTTTGGCGAGTTCGTGCGGCTATCGGTGCCGAAGGCGAAACTCGCGCTGGTGGTCACCGATACGCACACTGTCGCGCATGGCCACGGAATTTGCGCCAAACTGGAACTCATCGGGGTGCGTACGGCCACGGTGGCAATACCGGCCGGGGAAGCATCCAAATCGCTCGGTGAATATGCGCGGTTGCTCGATCATTTGGCGGAGTTGCCTGCGGATCGCGATACGCTCGTGGTGGCGGTCGGCGGGGGTGTCGTCGGCGATTTGGCCGGTTTCGCGGCGGCGAGTTACAACCGCGGCTTGCCGTTGATTATGGTGCCGACGACGCTGCTTTCGATGGTCGATTCCTCCGTCGGCGGCAAGACGGGCATCAACCACACGAAGGGAAAGAACCTGATCGGCGCGTTCCACCAACCGGCGGGCGTCTGGATCGACCCCGCGTTTCTGAACACGCTCCCCGACCGCGAATATCGCAGCGGCCTGGCCGAGGTCGTGAAGTACGGCGTCATCCTCGATGCCGATTTTTTCGCTTGGATCGAAGCGAATACTGCCGCAATTCTCGCACGCGATCCCGCCACTGTGGCGTACATGGTGGCGAAGTCGTGCCGCCTGAAAGCCGACGTCGTCGAGAACGACGAACGCGAAGAAACTGGCCTGCGTGCGGTGTTGAACTACGGGCACACCTTCGCCCACGCCTTCGAGACCGTTGCCGGGTACGGCAGTTGGTTGCACGGCGAAGCCGTCAGCGCCGGGATGGTCTGTGCGGCTCGGCTGAAATGCAGAATTGGGAATGTGGAACTGGGAATGGTAGACGATGTGTCGGAGCGTCAGTTGAGGTTATTACAGTTGTTTCAATTGCCGACGCGGCCGAAACCGGAGTGGGACGTCGACGCGATGATCGGCGTGATGCGACGCGACAAGAAAGCGGTTGCGGGGCAGTTGCGGTTCGTGTTGCCAACGCGAATGGGCCACGTCGAACTCGTCGATGGCATCTCGGAAGATCTCGTGCGCGAGGTACTTCGTTTCGCGGTCGCTCGGGGTGGGCAATGAGATGCAATGGAACGGTTCAAAGCCTGGTTTTGATCCGTGCCGTAAAAACTCTATCGCGTGGACGATACCTTCACCGAATCCGTATCATTTCCCTTTCGATTCTGGCACCCGACGATACCCGGAATGAACGACACCAATGCGGCGTGCGATGTTTTACTGCGAGCGATGTCTCGTGCGCGATTGCTGCGCAGTCGAACGATCTTAATCAAGCTGGGTGGCAGTGCGATGGAAGATCCCATCGCGACGCGGGGCACGCTCGAATCGGCGGTGGCACTGCAATCGATGGGTATCCGACTCGTCCTCGTTCATGGTGGCGGCAAGCCGATCGATCGCGCGATGGCGGCGGCGGGGTTGGTCCCGAAGAAAGTCGCCGGGCGAAGATACACCGACGATGCCACACTCGACATCGTCGTGCGAACCTTGTGTGAAGAAATCAATCCTTCCATCGTGGCGACGATTCGCGAACTCGGTGGCCGAGCCGATGGCATCACCGCGAACCGGACGTTCCCGATTCGCGGCGAAACGCTGACGCTCGATGGCGTCGATCTCGGCCACGTCGGCCAACCGACTCGCGTCGAAACGGCGGATTTGCAAGACAGTATTGCGAACGACCGCATTCCGGTGTTGCCATCGCTGGCGGTTCGCGGTGATGGCAACTGGTTGAACGTGAATGCCGACACGGCTGCCGCTGCGGTGGCGGGCGCATTGCTAGCCGGGACGGCAATCTTCCTCACCGATACCCCCGGCGTGTTGCAAGATCGCAACGATCCTGCTAGCCTGTTGACTTGTCTTTCCGCTGCCGATTGCCACGATCTCATTCGTCGTGGCATCATCGCGGGCGGGATGATCCCGAAGGTCGAGGCGTGCCTCGATGCCCTTCGTGAAGGGGCAGGCCGTGCCGCGATTCTCGATGGCCGCAACCCGATTTCGTTGCTGTATGAATTCGTTTCGGATCGCCCGTGTGGCACCACAATTGTCCCGTAATTCTGACCCTGAGTGCAGCCGACGCCCATGACCGCAACCGACACCGTATCGACGCAAGAAATCATCCGGATTGCCAAGGCGAACCTGATCGGGAACTACACCCGCTATCCGGTTTGCCTCGTCCGCGGCGAAGGTTCGTGGGTATGGGATGCCGAGGGGAACCGCTACCTGGACTTCTTCCCGGGTTGGGGCTGCGGCATTCTCGGTCACTGCCCGCCGCGCGTCGTTGCGGCCGTGCAAGATCAGGTCGCGACGCTGATTCACGTGCCGAATAGCTGGTACACCGAACCGCAGGCACGGCTCGCGGAATCGCTCAGCCAGAAGACCGGTTGGGGCGGCCAATGCTTCTTCTGCAATAGCGGTACCGAAGCGAACGAAGCGGCGATCAAGCTCGCACGCCTCAACGGCAAGCCGAAGGGCAAGTACAAGATCATCACGATGACGAACAGCTTCCACGGGCGCACCTACGGCTCGTTGAGCGCCACCGCCCAACCGAAGTATCACGCAGGCGTCGAGCCGATGCTGCCGGGATTCATTTACGCCCCGTATGGCGACCTCGAAGCGGTGACGAAACTCGTCGATGCGGAAACCTGTGCGATCCTGATCGAGCCAATCCAAGGCGAAGGCGGCGTGAACTTGCCACCCGATGGTTACCTTTGCGGACTTCGCGAACTGTGCGACCGCAACGGCATGCTGCTGATGCTCGATGAAGTACAAACCGGCATGGGTCGTACCGGCAAATGGTTCGCCCACCAGCACTGGGACGTGGTGCCCGACGTCGTGACGCTGGCCAAAGCGATCGCGGGTGGCATCGCGCTCGGCGGCGTGATCGCCAAGCCCGAAGTCGCGGAGAAGCTCAAACCCGGCACGCACGCGGCCACCTTCGGCGGCAACCCGATATCCGCACGCGCCGCACTCGCGACCATCGAAACCTTTGAAGAAGAAAACCTCCTCGAACGCGCCTTGGACGTCGGCGAGCGCTTCCGCCAGCACTTCACCGCAATGCGCGAACGCACGCCGCTGATTCACGACATCCGGATTCGCGGCGCGATGATCGGCATCGAACTCGGCATCGACGGCGCACCGATCGTTCAAGACTGCCTGAAGCGCGGCTTGCTCATCAACTGCACGCACCAGACCGTCATCCGCTTGCTCCCTGCGGTGAACATCGAGTTCGAGCAAATCGACTCCGGTTGCGAGATCCTCCTCGAAGTGTTGCTCGCGCACACCGCGTAACACCGTCTGCGAAACTGGCTTCCTGAGTAACCCCGATGCGCCATTTCCTGAATGTGATCGACCTCTCGAAAGACGAGCTGACCTTGCTCCTCCAGCAGTCGGCACGGTTGAAGGCCGCGCGGGTGCGCGGGCTGCCGACGCCGTCGTTGATGGGCAAAGTCGTCGCGCTCGTTTTCGAGAAACCATCGCTGCGAACGCGGGCGAGTTTCGAGGCCGGCGTGGCGCAACTCGGCGGCACGAGCCTGTTCTTCCCCGCTGCGGAAATTGGCCTCGGCGTCCGCGAAACGCTCGCCGACTTCAGCCGAACGATGTCGCGCTACGTCGATGCGATGGTTTTCCGCGTCTTCAAACATTCGACGCTCGACGGCATCGCCGCGGACGCCACGGTGCCCGTCATCAACGGCCTGTCCGATTGGTCGCACCCGTGCCAAGCACTCGCCGACTTGATGACGATGCAAGAACACCTCGGCGGCATCGAAGGCAAGACCGTCGTGTTCGTCGGCGATGGCAACAACGTTGCACGGTCGCTCGCGGTCGGTTGCGGCATGTTGGGCGCGAAGTTCGTGCTCGCCTGCCCCAAGGGCTACGGTTTCGATGCGCCGTTCCTCGAAGGTTTGCGTGCGAAAGTCCCGATGGCGCACCTCGTGGAAAACCACGATCCGCTGAAGGCCGTCGCGAAAGCGGATGTGATTTACACCGACGTCTGGACGAGCATGGGCCAGGAAGCCGAGCGCGAAGAACGCCTCCGCCGCTTCACTGGCTTTCAGGTGAACGCGGCACTTCTGGCGAAAGCCCCCTCGCACTGCAAAGTCTTGCACTGCCTGCCCGCACACCGCAGCGAAGAGATCACCGACGACGTCGTCGATGGCCCACAAAGCGTCGTCTTCGACCAAGCCGAAAACCGCCTCCACGCACAAAAAGCGGTGCTGGAGTGGCTGATCAAGTGAGTGGCACTTCGGAAATTCGCCGGCACCGCGATATGTATAACTCGAGCAGGCTTCCCGATTTTCAACTGCTTACCGATACAGGACGCTCATGAACCCGGAATGGAAATCGCGGTACGAACTCGCCACCGATGTGGCGCGGCAAGCGGGCGACTTGGCGATGCAGTACTTCGACACCGACTTTGCCGTCGAATGGAAAAAGGACAACAGCCCCGTTACCATCGCCGACAAACGGGCCGAAGAACTGATTCGTGCGGAAGTGAAAAAGCACTTCCCGAACGATGGCTTCCTCGGCGAGGAATTCGGCGACCAAGACAGCACCTCCGGCTTCCGCTGGATCATTGACCCGATCGACGGCACGCGCTCGTTCGTGCGGCATATCCCCATCTGGGCGACGCTGTTAGGGTTGGAATACAAGGACGAACAAATCGGCGGCGTGGCGTACGTTCCCGCGATGGGGTTGATGTACCGTGCCCTGCGTGGCGATGGCGCGTACCGTAACGACAAGCCGATTCACGTCTCGAATGTCGATAAATTGAGTGATGCGTTGCTCTGCTATTCGAGCGTCGGCTGGTTCCGCAAAGCGGGCCGCGAAGAGACGTTCCTGGAACTCGCGGCGAAGACGCAACGGCAACGCGGCTACGGCGATTTCTACGGTTTCGTGCTGGTGGCGCAGGGTTCGTGCGAGATCATGGTCGAACACGGCGTCAACGCCTGGGACGTGGCCGCAACGAAAGTCATCGTCGAAGAAGCGGG
>JAYSKW010000109.1:0-4802 GCA_043726085.1 Limnoglobus sp. | reverse complement strand
TCGACGTTCAACCTTTCGACGAAAGACATCGAATATCTGAGCACGAACAACGTGCCGCCACAAGTCATCCGCACGATGCAAGATTCGCGAAACCGCGCATACGGGCCGCCACCACGCCAACGAATCATCGTCCGCGAGGAACCCGTCTACATCGAGCGACCGATTTATTACGCCCCGCCACCACCGGCTTTCGGCTTCCAGTATTCGCACGTTCGCGTGCGCTAGTCGCGATTTGATGAGAACGCGGTGAACGACTTGCGGCAGCGGGTGTACCAGATAAAACGATCTGCGATACACCTGCCTGCCCTCGTTTACCGGAGTTTCGCCGATGCCGATTCGCTACCCGCTCCTTGCGGCCTGCCTACTGTTCACTTCCACCGCTTTCGCCGAAGATTGGCCTGCTTTTCGTGGCCCGAAACGCGATGGCATCTCGAATGAAAAGGGATTACTCAAATCGTGGCCGGCGGATGGCCCAGCGAAAGTCTGGTCGGTCAAAGGCCTCGGCCTCGGATTCGGTACGCCGACGATCGCCAAAGGCACGATCTTCGGCATGGGCACTCGCGATGGCAAAGACGGCATCTGGGCGTTGAAGGAAGCCGACGGAACGGAACTTTGGTTCACGCCATTCGACACGCCGAGAGAGCTAAAACCACCCCAGAACAACGGTCCAAGCGCCAGCCCGACCTACGACGATGGCAAAGTGTTTGCGGTGAGCAGCATCGGCAAACTCGTCGCGCTCGATGCCACTACGGGCAAATTGCAGTGGGAACGCCATTATGTCAATGAATTCAACGGTAAAGTGCCTACGTGGGGCTTCACCGACTCCGCTCTGATCGACGGCGATAAACTCATCTGCGTACCGGGTGGCAGCAAAGCCGCTATTGTGGCTTTGGACAAAAAGACGGGCAAAGACATTTGGAAGAGCGAGATCGCCGGTGGTGGCAACGATGGCGGTGGCTATTGCTCGCCCCAGAAAGTCACATTGGCAGGCAGTCCGATGTACGTCGTACTCATGGGCAAGGCCGCAGGCGTAGTCGGTGTGAATCCGGAGGATGGCAAGCTCCTTTGGAGTTACAAGAGCAATGCATCTGGCGGCGGCGTCGCGCAGATCCCGATCCCGATCATCAGCAACGATCACGTCTGGGTGTCGTGTGCGTACTCCGGCGGAGCGGCACTTCTGAAGATCACTTCCGAAGGCACGGAGAAGTTCTCCGTGAAAGAGCTTCGCGTTTACAAAAAAGCGGAGTTGAACAACCACCACGGCGGCATGGTGCAAGTCGGCGACTTCGCGTACTTCGGGCACGACCAGAACAACGGCAAACCGGTTTGCGTTGACTTAATCAACGGCGACATCAAATGGGGGCCAGAGAAGAGCCCCGCCGGTGGGTCTGCCGCCGTACTCTACGCCGATGGCCTGCTCTACTTCCGCTACGACAACGGCACGATGGTACTCATCGAGCCATCGCCCGTTAGCCTGAAGGTCGTGTCGTCGTTCAAAGAGAGCGAACGCAGCGGTAAAGCCAGTTGGCCGCACCCCGTGATCGCGAGCGGCAAGCTCTACCTCCGCGATCAGGACAAGCTCACCTGTTACGATGTCAAAGCGAAGTAGTGCTGTATCGAGTGTGCGAATTGCGGTACAATTCGCACACATTCGTTCCGCGAGTTCAGAGGAGTGACCGATGTCCACACAAGTACAAACCTTACTCGAAGCCGCGTTGGAATTATCCGAGATCGAACGCGAAGAACTCGCCGGGCGAATCTACGATTCGCTAAGCGATCCCGAAACCGAAGTCGACGAGGACGGCTGGTCCGAAGAACTGAAACGCTGAGTCGACAACGCGAAGAGCGGAAGAACCGCAGGCATTCCGTGTGACGAAGTAATGAAGATGTTTCATGATGAACGTGAAGCGGAAACGAGTTAAATCGTATTCTCCGCGCTCTCCGCGTGCTCTGCGGTTAAAAATCTTTCTTAGAAACAGGAACCCGACCCATGATCCGCCGACTTGCACTTGCGACTTGCTTATTCGCGACTTCGCTCGCCTCTGCCGCCGAGTTCGATTGGCCTGGCTGGCGTGGGCCGGATCGTACGGGCGTCTCGAAAGAAAAGGGCTTACTGAAGTCGTGGCCCAAAGAAGGCCCTACCAAAACCTGGACGGTGAAGGGTTGCGGCAAGGGCTACTCGTCGGTGGCGGTGTCGGGCGGATTCATTTACGGCACCGGCAGCAAGGGCGGCAAGAACGTCGCCTGGGCGTTGAAGGAAGCCGACGGCAGCCCCGTTTGGGAGACGCCGTACACAAACGAAGGTTCCGACCCGAACGCCACGGTCGTCGTCGCGGCGGACAAAGCCTACGTGATGACGGTCGGTGGCGAACTCGCTTGCCTCGACGCCAAAGATGGCAAGCTCGTCTGGAAGAAGAGCTTCACGAAAGACCTCAAAGGCAAGATGATGTCCGGCTGGGGTTACAGCGAAACCCCACTCATCGACGGCGACAAACTGATCTGCACGCCGGGCGGGGACAAGGCTGCCGTCGTCGCGCTGAACAAAGACACCGGCGCGGAAATCTGGCGTTCCGAAGTGAAAGACACCGGCGGCGCGGGCTATGCTTCGCCCGTGAAAACCAAAGTCGGCGACGTACCGATGTACATCACGCTTCTCGGCAAAACCGGCGGCGTCGTGGCGGTTCACGCAGAGACCGGCAAGTTGCTTTGGCAATACACGAAAATCTCCAACGGCACCGCGAACATCCCGACAATCGTATGTCGCGACGACCTCGTTTGGTGTTCCACCGGCTACGGCGATGGCGGTTCCGCACTGTTGAAAATTAATATCGAGTGTAGCGATTCGGTCACCGTCACGGAACTCAAACGCTATCAAAGTGGCGAACTCCAGAACCACCACGGCGGCATGATCCTCGTCGGCGATTACATCTACTTCGGCAACGCCCACAACAGTGGCCACCCGGCTTGCGTCGAACTGAAGACCGGCGAAATCAAGTACAAAGACACAAAATCCGTCGCCGGCGGCAGTGGCTCCGCCGCCATCGTTTACGCAGACGGCATGTTGTACTACCGCTACGAAAACGGCGTCATCGCACTCGTCGAAGCCAACCCAGAAGGCGCAAAAGTCGCAGGCACGTTCAAAATCCCCGAACCGAGCGGCAGCGCCAGCTGGCAACATCCCGTCATCGCCAACGGCAAACTCTACCTCCGCGACCAGGACAAACTGCACAGCTTTGAAGTGAAGGGAAACGGAAAGTAATGGCGAACGATACGTTTACGATCGCGCTCGTTCAGATGAAGTGTGCTCCCGATGCGCCGACGAATCGGGAGCGGGCGGTGGCGGCGATTCGTGAGGCGGCGAAGCAGGGCGCGCAGATCGTTTGTTTGCCGGAGTTATTCGCGGGGCCGTACTTCTGCCAGAAGGAAGACGCGGCTCTGTTCGACCTCGCCGAACCGATCCCAGGGCCTTCGACCGACTGCCTTGCGGCGGCGGCGAAAGCGAACGGTGTGGTCGTCATTGGCTCGCTGTTCGAGCGGCGAATGGCGGGCGTTTACCACAACACGGCAACCGTTCACGATGCTGATGGCAGCTTCCTCGGCATCTATCGCAAGATGCACATCCCCGACGACCCGCTGTTCCTCGAAAAATTCTACTTCACCCCCGGCGATACGGGCTGGAAGGTCTTCGACACCAAGTACGCGAAGGTCGGAACGCTCGTCTGTTGGGACCAGTGGTTCCCCGAAGCCGCACGGCTGACGGCACTCCAAGGCGCGGAAGTCATCTTCTACCCGACGGCGATCGGCTGGCACCCGAAAGAGAAAGCCGAGTACGGCGAAGCCCAGCACTCGGCATGGGAAACATCGATGCGCGGGCACGCGATCGCGAACGGCATTTACGTCGGTGCGGTCAATCGAATTGGGCACGAATACCTCGTCGGCGATGGCCTCGAATTCTGGGGGCAGTCTTTCGTCAGCGATCCGTTCGGGCGAATGCTCAAGCGTGCGTCGGTCGATACGGAAGAGATCGTGTTGGTGAAATGCGATCGGAAAGTGATGGAAGACGTTCGCCGAAACTGGCCGTTTTTCCGCGACCGACGCATCGACTTTTACGGCAACATCACCCAGCGCGTCATGGACAATTCGATCTGAATTGTGGAACGAATTTCACTTTCAGCACGTTTGAGTTGAAATCTTGTGCAGCTTTCCATCGAATGACGGTACGGTGTCTGGCGTGAGAACCCCTGCACCGCTAACCCGAACCGATCTCACACGCAGGTTACCGAATGTCTACACCGATCCCGCCACCCGTCGCCGTCGCGCCGCCCGCTGTTCCGGCGAAGACCGGACCGAGAGAAATCAAACTGATCAGCCACTCGCCACTCTTCTACTGGTGGCCCGTGTGGGTGTTCGGCTTCGGCATGGCGATCTGGACGTACATGGAAAACCACCGCTTCATGGCGGTGCCATCGGATTCGGCGATCATGACGCAAAAAGTCGCCGAAGGCACGCCGGCCCGGTATTCGTTCAGCACGAAGAAAGAACTGACGAAGCCACTCAAGGAATCGGTGCGGTTGTCCGATGCCGAAGTCGCCGATGCCTTCCCCGTTCGCGTATCTCAACACGCCTGGCTCGGCACACTTTACGCCTTCGTGCTGGTTCTCACAGTGTTCATCACGAACGTGCCTTTACGCGGGTTGCTGTCGTTTATGGTGATCATTCTGTTGGTCGTGGTGGCGCTATTCGTCACGGTCTTCAACGGATGGGACGATGTCTACGAAAAGCTGGCGAACCTGCGAATTTAC
>JAYSKW010000108.1:0-2512 GCA_043726085.1 Limnoglobus sp. | reverse complement strand
AAGCCAATCTTCGCCCATTGTGGCGAACTCGGCGAGCGTACCCTGGCGACCGCCCATTCCCTGATTCGATCCCCACACGCGGTCGCCGATTCGCCACTTCGAGACGCCTTTCCCGAGGGCATCGACGACACCCGCGAAATCGCAACCGGGCACGAACGGCCGTGGCAAACTTGCGGGCACCATTCCGCTACGAATGTACACGTCGATCGGGTTGATCGAGGAGGCGTGGATCTTCACCCGCACTTCGCCGGGCTTCGGTTCGGGCGTCGGCAGGTCGCCGTACTGGATCGCATCCGGGCTGCCAACGGCATGAATGAACGCAGCTTTCATCGTGTGCTCTTCGGTTCGGTGTCGCGGGTGATATCCCGCAATATTACGGCTTGCACGAGGAATAGCACGACCGCGCCGAGTGCTGTCACGCCGTACGCTTGCAATATGGGATCGATTTGCTCGGTGAATGCGCTCGCGAACAGCATCGCGGAGAGTACGATTCCGAGCCAAATTCGTTTCCGCGAACGTGTGGGGTTCATCGCGTAGTAAAGTGTCGCTGTCCATGCGGGGAGTAGCCAGCAGAAAAAGTACGTCCACGACAACGGCGAGACGAGCACCACGAGCGTGCAAACCATCCCCGCTTCGATACCTTCCGCTGCCAAGTTGCGGCCCATACGTCCGCGTGCCGCCCACAGAAACAGTAACGCCAACGCGAGGCACGAACCGTAACCGACGAGTTGCGCCGTTCGTGGAGAGACTTCCATAATGTGGATGCGAAACGGAACGCCATCGCAGTCGCCGGCATCGATGGGCCGCAGCCAACGGTGCGATAACGAGACGAGCGATTGGTTTCGCCGCGTGAAGCCGATGTGCGAACGCGCAGCCATCGTGTTACCCGATTGATCGCTAACCATGGTCGCGACCCATTGACGTAGCTCGTAGTCGTTCCGCTCGAATCCGCGAATCGTACCCGGTGCCACCGCCAGGAACAAGACGCACGACGCGATGGTTGCCATTGCCGCAAGCCATTGTTTGCGAAACAGAAAATAAATGACCGCGGGTAGCGGAAAGACTTTGATCGCAATCGCCAGCCCGAGTAACAGCCCCGCGAGTATGCCGCGTTTCTTTCGCTGTGCCAGAAACGAACCGAGCACGAGAACGAGCAAGAATAGATTCACCTGCCCGAGCAAGTACGTATCCCAGATGTATGGCACAACCGCAAGGCTCGGCACTACGTACAAGTAACGGGAATGCCCCAGCCAACGACCGGTAACGAGTTGAATCGAGAAGTATACCGCAAAGACCCAGGCAATCGAGTTGCACGCGGTGAGGATCGCGACGAACGCCACCGGGCCGCACAGGCTCAGTGGGTGGAAGACCAACACGGCCAGTGTCGGCGGATACATGTAGCGGACTTCGCCATCTTCGCCGAGTTGGTAAAGCGGTTCGCCCGCCTGCAACCGATTCCCCACGTCGAACCACAGCGTGTAATCTTTGTTGGTGCCCGATGTGCGCGTGGAATTGACGATCGGCACAATCGAGAACGCCAACCCGAGCAGCATAAAGAACAGCGGCGCAGACCGACTGTTCGGCGGACGTTCGGGATCTTCCAAGTATTTCTCCATCGCAGTAGCATCGCACACAGTTTGCTACGTTCGCGGATTTCGCGGGCGGGGTCAACCTCAGCCGATGTCGCTTTGAGCGATGTTCGATTCCGCGAACGGAGTTCGACCGTTACTCTGATACTCGTTCGTGAGGCGTAGGCCAAGAATGGGAAAATCCATGTTGCGACCGACGGAACCGAGCGACTCGCTGGCGATCATTGCACTGGCCACTGAAACGGGGGTCTTTCAGCCGCACGAGATCGTCGCGCTTGCGGAAGTGCTCGACGATTACCATGCGTCGAACCGCGAGTACGGCCACGCTTGCTTCACGCTCGAACTCGCGAGTGTACCGGTCGGTTTCGTTTACTACGCGCCGTCGGCGATGACGGATCGCACTTATGAAGTGTGGTGGATCGCAGTCTCGAAAGCGAGCCAAGGCCAAGGTCACGGCAAACGGTTACTCGATTGGGCGGAGCACGACGTACGTGCGCAGAATGGCCGACTGTTGTTGATCGAAACGAGTTCGTTGCCGCATTATGTGCCGACGTGCGAGTTCTATCGCAAGCACGGCTACACCATAGCGGCTCAGATTCCCGACTTCTATTCCGATGGCGACGACAAATTGATCTTCTGGAAAAAGCTACACGCGCCGATCGCGTGACGACAAATTCCCACTCCACTTGAAGACATTTCCGTGCATAGTCGCGCGTAGAATGCGACGGCTGCGCGTCACAACCGGTCGAACCGGTATTCGCAACAGGACCGATGTGCGGAATTCTCCGGAGTCTGCGCATTTACCCACGGGACACGCCATGCGTTGACGATTGATGGTACTAGTCATGCGGTTGGTCGAGGTCGTGTCAGATTGTGTCGGCACGACGGGCAGACCAGATGCCCTAGGGGCGCAGGTTCTGCTG
>JAYSKW010000107.1:0-10246 GCA_043726085.1 Limnoglobus sp. | reverse complement strand
GGCTAAAGACCTGCGGCTACCTGAGAATGAAGAACGAAGGACGCCACCTGCTACCCAAATACGCCGCTTTTTGAACCATGCCCGAAATTTTGACTCCGGCGTGGATTATGCATTCGGCGCGAGGGCCAACCCTTTCGCCATCTCGCGCTGAATCTCCGCCAGCGATTCGCACCCGACCGATAGCCGGATGAGGCCGGGCGTGATGCCGTGTTTGCGCTTCTCGTCGTGCGGTTCGTACCGATGCGAGGTCGTATCGGGGTGGCTACACGTTGTGCGGTGGTGGCCGAGCGATGGGCAGAACGGTATTTCCGGTGCCTGAAGCAGGAATCGATTCACCGCATCGCGACCACCGGAAAGCTCGAAACAAAGCATATTTCCACAACCCGACGGCAAGATTCGCTGCATGAGTTCGTGGTCCGGATGGTCGCGCCGACCGGGATACACGACCCGCACCACACCGGGTTGTGTAGCCAGCCAATCGGCGATGCCGATGGCATTGGCCGTGGCTGCCGGCATTCGCAAATCGAGCGTGGCGAGGCCGCGTTCCGCAAGCCAGCAATCGAACGGGTTCGCCGCTAAACCCCACGTGCTGATCCCTGCGCCGATCGGTGCTGAATGCGCAGGATTCGACCCGCCGACGAAGCCGAGCGTCACGTCGCTGTGCCCACCGATCATCTTCGTGAGCGATTCCATTACGAGGTCCGCACCCATTTCGAGCGGCCGACATAGGTACGGGCTGGCAAACGTATTATCCACGAATAGCAGGCAATTCCACGCGTGTGCGAGTTCCGCGAGGGCAGGCAGATCGGCGATGCGGCAGAGCGGGTTCGATACGGTTTCGACGAGTAAGATGCGCGCCGGCGCGTCGAGTGCGGCACGAACCGCATCCAAATCGTTGGTGTCGAGGAACTGCGAAATCACGCCGAAACGCGACATCTCTTGCGCGAGCAATTTCGTCGTTTTGCCGTAGAGACTATTGCTGGCCACGATGCGTTCGCCCTGCGAAACGAGTGCGAGCAGCGGCCCCGAAATCGCCCCCATGCCAGTCGCCGTGACGATGCCCCAACTGGCTGCCTCTGCCTTCGCAAGCTCCATCGCCAAGCTACGCGCGTTCGGGTGGCCGTCGCGCGCATAAATGAAGCCGGGTTCATCCCCGGCGTAGATGGCATCGAGTACATCGAGGTTCGGAACGCAGTAGACCGCCGACGGGTGAATCGACGGCGCAAGTGGGCGGGTTCGACCGAAATCCGGTGCTGACATGTGCGTTCTTCGCGGGGTGAATGAGGTTTCCACCCGCCATCTTATCGCTTTGCGGAAGCGTCTTGCATCGCTTGCCAAAACTTCAGCCGTTCGGGTGCAGTCGCATCGCGCAAACCGAGCGGTGCGGCCCGCACTTGTGCGGCATCGTCGCCCAGCGATTCGATGTTGCGGAAGTAGGCGTACCAGAGGCAGCCGGTTCGCACGCCATCGTCGTCGAAGACGAACGCGGGGCGGTCTTCCTTCACGCCGATTGCTTCCGCGAACGACCCGTAGCCCGCTTTCCAGTTGTCTGCAGACACCGGCACGCCCACGAACTTCATCCCCTTCGTCTCGACGAGGTTCCGCGTCGCGGAGACATCGGCTTCCGGGGCATGGAGGTAGATTGCCGTCTTGTAACCGCCCGATCGCAGGCCATCGAAGCCATCGACGTTCGGCTTGCGGCCATTCGCCAAACCCGCGTTCACGACGGCGAAACCGGGCACGCCCGCCGGTGAGGTCTTTCGCTCGTAATAGCCCGTTTGCACCATCGGGTTTGTGGCCGCTTTCGCAGTTGTCGGCGACGGGTTGTTAGTTGGTGGCAGGTCGCTCGGCGGCTTGCTCGCGCCGGTGCGGGCCGGTTCTTCGAGGCGTGCGCCGAAGGTCGGCACGTCGAGCATCGCACCGGCCTTTGGCTTCACCGACGATGTCGGCGGGAACGGGTCCGGCAGCAGGATTTCCTTCTCCGGCTTCACTTCTGGGCGGAAATTGCTCGGACTCCGCGTATCGGGGATGCTCGCGGGTGGGCTGCCGAAGTCGCCACCCGTTTGCACGTTCGGCGGTGGAATCAGCACGTCGCCGCCACGGGTCGAACCCGGACGTTCGAGGAACCCGCCGGGGATCGGCCGAATCTCGTTTCGACTTTGCCGACGGCAACAATGACGGCAGCCCAACGAGCCGAACAACAGCCCCGATGCCAGTGCCGCCAACAGGATTCGCCGCGTCATGGGATCGCCTCCATCGAACGTAGTACCACTGGCGATCTTACGTCATCGGATGGGGCGATTGTGCCGAAACTGCGCGCCAACTCCGTGCGAATCTGCGGAAATAGCGAAACCTTGACGATTACGCAGGCTGTTGCGCGCAGGAAACTGAGGCGAGCGAGAGATTGGCTCAAGTTTATCAGCTCACTTTGTGCATCTTTGGGCCGCGGATATCGGCGCGGGTCAGGCCGAGTTGCGCCAGCAATGGCGTGACGACATCGTTGAGGTAGTTGCCTTCGTCGAAGATTTTGAGTTCCTTGACGGCGGCGATCCGGCGGCGGCCATCGGCGAGCAGGTGGTCGGCGGGCATCGCGAACGAGTTCAGCACCATGCGGATCGTTTCGAGCGTTTCCGTGCGGTGTTCTTCGAGGTAAACCGAAACGAGTTGGCGGAAGAAGTGGCCGTGTGCCGCTTCGTCGATCTGGATTAGTTCGAGCACTTTATCGAGAACGGGGCAGTGGCCGCCGGCGGCGCGGCGCAGGTTCCGGTAGTTCACCCGCGTCGCCACTTCTTGCACCATCGTGTACACGACTGTGGCGAGCGGGTCGTTGTAGCGCAAGCTCCATTCGCGCTCGAAAACGCTTTCTTCCATGTCGTAAAGCTGTTCTTCGGTGCGGTGGCCGGACCGCAACAGCCAGTCGTTCAGCACCATCGAGTGCTTGGATTCCTCGTAACCCCAACTCGCGAGCATCCATGCGCGGCCCTTGTTCCCGCGTACTTGCGGAAGCTGCTTGCTGAGGTAATCGGGCAGGAATAGCTCGATCATGCAGAAGGTCTGGACGACGTCGGCGAGTGCCGGATCGACGCCGGGATTGCACGAATCCCAGGGGATATCCTCGCGCATGTTCCATCGCCGCTTCTTCTCGGCGGCATCGAAGTAGTCGCGATAGATCTGCCAGATTTTCGCCTTCAGGCGGGGATCGTCGGGCGTAAGGGAAACGGCCATGCGTGGGTAATCCCGTGAACTTAGGCAATCTGTGTACCTTTGGGATTATAAACCACCATCGCTGGACTCGACTATCCGAGACCGCAGCAATCGGGCCGCAAGTGTCGGCGCGTACTCGGCACAACCTGCCCACCGCATATGGAAAACTCGTTGGACACCTTCACTTTCGGCATCCCTACAATTACTTTGCGAACCGATGCCGCTTCGTTGCACTGTGGGGAACCGAATGATCGAGCCGTTTCGTACGCTCCGCTGGTCGACCTGGCTTGGCTGGCAGGTCGAGAGTAACTGGGCGAACCCGTGGCTGTTCACGCTGTATCTGGTCGTGAAGCCGGTGACGGGTTCTCTCATGCTCGTCTGCATGTACATGGCCGCGAACCAGGCAGTGCAGGCGGTCAACCGGCCGGGGATTCCGACCGAATTCTTGCCGTACGTATACGTATCGAATGCCTGTTATGGCCTCGTCGGTGCGGTGATGTTCGGCATGTCGTCGGTCGTGATTTCCGATCGCGAAAGCTACCGGATGCTGAAGTATGTGTTCATCAGCCCCGCACAATTTCAGACTTACTTTTTCGGTCGCGGTTTGGCTAAAGCGATGGAAGGTGCGGCAGGCGGATTCATCGCGATTTTGGCCGGGTTGGCGTTCCCCGGCATCCGCAACAGTTTGCAAATTGGCAACCTCGATTTCGCCTGGCTGTTCGCGTATCTCAGCGTCGGCTTCGTCATGCTCTGGGCTGCGGGGATGCTGCTCGCGTCGGCGGTTTTGAACATGAATCGCAGCAGTGCCTTCCTCAGTGAAGGCATCGCGGGTGTCGTTTACTTTCTCAGTGGCGTGGTGTTTCCGCTCTCGGTGCTGCCATCGTGGCTGCAACCGATCAGCGTCTGTTTGCCGACAACCTACTGGATGGAAGGGATGCGCCGCGCGATCCTCGGCAAGCCGCCCGAAGGCTCCGCTCTTGCGGCCACGCCACTCACCGCGTGGTCGAATGCCGACTTACTCTTCGCACTCATCGGCACGACGCTTGGCTTGGTGATTGCGGCACAGTTCTTCTATCACTGGAGCGTTCGCCGCGCCTGGCGGAATGGCAAAATCGAAGAAACCACGGGGATGTGAGTGAACCATCCCCTGATTTTTCTTCTTTGCGTACTTTGCGCCCTCGGCGGTTAATGTTTTGTTTTCGTTTTCGATCCGACCGCTGACGCGGTCGAGTCATTACCCCACCACCTGGCACTTCGGGCAAAAGTGCGAGGATCGACCGGCGATGCGGAGGACTTCGATCGGCGTTTCGCAGCGGAGACACGGTTCGCCGGTACGGCCGTAGGCGGCGAATTCGTTTTGGAAGGTGCCCTTCAAACCCGAGCCGCCGATGTAGTCGCGGATCGTCGAGCCGCGGCTATCGATCGCCTTGATGAGTACCGTTTCGACGGCGATTCGTAGCCGTTCGCACTGCTTCACCGTGAGGTCGTTCGCCCGTGCGTTCGGATGCAATCGGGCCGCGAATAGCGCTTCATCGGCATAGATATTACCCACCCCAGCGACGAGCGATTGATCGAGTAGCGCCGCCTTCAACGTCCTTGCGGTGCGGGACAGTTTCTTTTGAAAATACTTGGGGTCGACGGCGAACGGTTCCGGGCCGAGACGAGCATCGAGAAACGCATTGAGTTCGGCACGCACCATAAAAAGATCGAACGAACCGAAGCGGCGAACGTCGCGGAACCGCAGCTCATCGGGCTTGCCACTCAGGCCGAAACGCAGATGCGTGTGATCGGGCAACGGCTCGATCGCGGCATTCACGGTGAACTGCCCCGTCATGCCGAGGTGAACGAGCAGCCACGGCCCATCGCGGAAATTCAGAGTGATCCACTTGCCGCGCCGCTCGATCGACGCGACGGTCCGACCGATCAGTTTCGCGTCCCAATCGGCGTTCCATTTCCTTCGCAGCGACAACACCCCCGCGCTCGCGGTTTGGAAAGTCCGCCCGATGAGGAGGGGCCGCAAATCGCGGACGACGGTCTCGACCTCCGGCAGTTCGGGCATACCAGGCACTCGGGAATATCAATGGCGAAACAGTGCTGATATACTGCGGAATTGTTCGCGAGGAATGGCGAGGCGCAGATTCATGTCCAAACCGTACTCGCGACGATACAACCGATGGCGGACAAAGTCTTCCGGTTGCCAGACGGTGCGGGCTGTTGCACGTCGAGTTGGCTCACATTTCAAACGGGTTGGGTTTCGATGACATTCCGCCAGAAGGCGGGCATTCCTGCGTAGGCTTGGTTGTAACTGAGTTCGAGCGGCGCGTCGATGTAGCGCTCGCGGTTGAGGAACAACGGCATCGCGGTCAGCGCGTCACCCACGGCGTACGGCTCGATGTAAGCGGTCGGGTCGTAGCCGTCCCAGCAGTAGGAAGCCATGGTTAGCGGTTGGCCTTCGGGGGGCGTGTAGCGATTGCGGTCGAACAGACGCCAGATCGCGGCGTGCATCCCGGCAGGGTCGTTCGCGGTCGGCGGAAAGGGATCGATCATGAGAACGTGAACGCCCGCTTCGAGAAAGCCAACGACCTTCTCAGCGAAACGCCGCACGTGACCGCGGCTATCTTTATTGGAAGGCGAAACGATCTCGATGATGGCAACGATCTGGTGTCCGCTGATGTGCCGAATCGTGATGCGACGTTCGCGGCGACGCGGTTTGGCTAACTTCAAAAGCGGTTGTGTCTGATACTTCACCCGTGGCGTCATTTCGAGAACCGCCGTACCCATCCCATGCGATGCGTTCGCGCCGGCGTGATACGTGACCACATCCGGTTCCGCGATGTCGACGCGCTGGTCAGTCATCGCGTAATAGTCTTCGGGTAACGATTTCGAATTTAACGCCACCGTAAGCACTGCTAACCAGATTTGGTGAAAGCTGTGGTATATACCCGCGCTGACTCGCGTCCAGTCGTGCATCGGCATGTTGGCTTCTCCGGTACGAGTTCACTCATACAGCGTACCAGTTCCGAACGTTCCGCGTAAGCCTTGCTACTTGGCGCTGTCACCAGCATTGGGTAAGAACTCGCGGATCTTTGCCCAACGCGCGGCCTGCTTCTCGGTGAAGTCGGGCGGATTCGGCTTCGCAGGATCCTGCGACCCGCCTGGAAGTAAATCGCGGTACGTTTTCTCGACGGCCTCTCGCCCATAACGCTCTGAGCGTAAGATTTTGCCAATCGGGTCGATCACTTTCACCTCGAATCGGTCGTCGTTCGGCAGTGCGCGGTCGAAGTGGATTTCCATGACCACCAACCCGCCGGAATAGCTCTTTTCGCTGCGAAAGTAGAGTTTATCGACGCCGTATTGGTACACCCCCGCACCGACGAAGACATCGAGCCACGCCTGTTGATCGAGCTTATCGACGGGAGTCAGCGACTTTTCCCACGATTCGTCGATTTGCTTCTGCGAATCGACGTCCAGACGTGTCACCATCGGCGCGGTCATCGGGCCACAACCTGCGAGGCAACTGATGAAAGCGATCGATAACATCACGCATGAGATACGCATGGTCGTGTCCTCGGGAGTTGACGTGGTTCCTGGAAGTCTGATGCGGATGGGGGTCGCTTTATTCCTGCAACGTGCCGAGATTCACACTGTGGCTTCCGGCGTGTTTCCTATATTAAATGCAAATACTCCTTGAGGAAGACGCCATGCTCGTCCGTCATTTTGTTCTTGCGGTTTGCTCGTTGGCGATGCTTCCCGCGACGCAGGTTTTCGCCCAAACGGATGCGGAGAAGCCGCTGTCGCACATCGCGTTCGGTTCGTGTGCGGACCAAGACAAACCCTGCCCGATTTGGGCTTCGATTGGCAAAACCAAGCCCGAATTGCTCGTTCTACTCGGCGACACGATTTACGCAGACCTCGACAAGTCGAAGAAAGTCACGTCTGACCTGATTCGCTCGAAGTACGACAAACTCGACGCACTGCCCGCGTTTGCGGCGCTGAAGAAGTCCGTGCCGATCATCGCGACGTGGGACGATCACGACTACGGCAAGAACGACGCGGGGGCCGAGTGGCACCTCAAAAATGAAGCCCAGAAGGTGTTTCTGGACTTCTTCGGCGTGCCTGCCGATTCGCCGCGATGCACGCAGAAGGGCGTTTACAACGCGCAGGTTTTCGGGCCGGTCGGCAAGCGGGTCCAGGTGATTATGCTCGATGGCCGCTACTTCCGCAGCGAAATCCAACGCGGTAAGTTCGACCCGCGGACCCGCATCACGCCATCGATACCGAACAACGACCCGGCGGCGACGTTCCTCGGCGAGGAGCAATGGAAGTGGTTCGAGGAACAACTGAAAATCCCTGCCGACTTACGCTTGATCGGCTCTGGAGTTCAGGTACTGTGCGATGAACATCCGTTCGAGAAATGGGCACTGATCCCCAAAGAACGCGAGCGATTCTTCCAGTTGTTGCGAAGCACCAAGGCGAATGGCGTCGTCGTCCTCAGCGGGGATCGGCACTTGGCGGAACTGTCGGTCAGCAACGATGCGATTTCTTACCCGCTTTACGACATCACGAGTAGCGGTTTCAATCAGGCGAACAAAGCCTGGCGTGCCCCCGAGAAGAACAAGTATCGCGTGGCTACGATGCCGTTCGGCAACAACTTCGGGATGATTCACATCGATTGGGCCTCCGAAACCAGCCCGCGCGTGACGCTGGAACTGCGCGACGAAGACGGCGAGATCGTCGTACGGCACCCGATCCGCTTGGGATTGCTGACGCCGAACGACAAAGCGCCGGGTAAAGCGAAGCCTGTCGAAGCAGCGAAAGTGGTGGCACTGCCTGCGGGTGTGATAACCCCCGATGAGGCGTTCAAGAAGGCAAAAGGCGACGAAGTGACGGTGCAGTTTGAAGTGAAAGGTGGCCGATTGACCGCAGACAAGAAGCGATTGTTCTTGAACTCCGATGCCGATTTCAAGAGCGAAGCGAACTTCACGGTGGTCGTGAACGCGAAGGCACGCAGCGACAAATTCAAGGACGCCACCAGCGACACGTTTAAGGGGAAGACCATTCGAGTAAAGGGCAAGTTGTCCGAGTATCAAAAGAAATTGCAGATCGAAATCGACGACGAAACGCAACTGGAAGTGATCGAGTAAGGGCGCGAAAATGCCACCGGGATTACCTGGTGGCGGATTCCGATTCGCACCGATGGGTCGCGTTACTTCTTGTACTTCTTGGTGCTACGATTCTTGTGCTTGATGCCTTTACGGCGACGTTTCGCGGCCGTGCGGAGTTCTTTCCGCTTGTGTTGGATGCCCATCGATAACTCTCCTGCCTCGTGACATTCGCCATTTCAGAAATAGCATTCTACGAAGTCGCCCGCCCGAGTCGAGGGATGCAACCGGTTCGTTTCACGACTCGAGGTGGGCCACCGTATTTGGAATGGGCACGGTTCAAATCGTAGTGGTTTTGGGTTTTGGGTAGCAGGTGCGATTTGAACCCGCGTCTCGACTTCACCCACACGAACGCCAGAAGTCAAAAAATCGGAGACGATCCGACGTAAGTCGACTTTTGCACGGTGTCGCGAAGTGTCGTGAAATGACATAGAAATGTCGTGAGAATGTCTCCAAGTGTCGTGAGAATGTCGCGAAGTGTCGTGAGAATGTCTCCAAATGTCGCGACTTGCGCCGATTCTCGAATCGACCCCGTTCGACACAACCTACGACGAGAGTTCGATATACAGAATACGGAACAGTGGATCGCGATCAAAAAGCCGCGTTTTGGAGTCGCGAAAACCGAAAAAACACCCCAAAAAACGGTTTTTGAGCCTCTGAATTTCGGACTTACGTTGATTCTGACGAGTCAAAACAGCCACCCAACTTTGTACCGTGCCTATTTTGGGCTATAACGAGAAACGATGCGTTCGCCTCTCTCCGAAGGAGTTCCCATGCGACGATTTTTCGCCGTGGCCATGATGTTTGCGTTCGGCCCATTTGCGGTCGCAGCCGAACCGATCACGCTCGATCTGTGGCCCGCGAAAGCGCCCGGCGAGATCAAGGATCTGCCGCCCGAAGGACTCATGGAAGCCAAGCCCGGCCAGATTACCGTGGCACGGCTGGCGAATGTCTCGAAGCCGCAGATTAGCGTGTATCGTGCCGAAAAGCCGAACGGCGCGTGCGTGATTGTGGCCCCCGGCGGCGGTTACAGCATCCTGGCGATCGAACACGAAGGCACCGATGTCGCCACGTGGCTGAACTCGCAAGGCGTTACCGCTGTCGTGTTAAAGTACCGCGTGCCCAAACGCGAGAAGCAATCGCCGGAGAATCTGGCGATGTTGCAAGATGCCCAGCGAGCGATGGGGGTTGTGCGGTCCCATGCGAAGGAGTGGGGCATCGATGCGAACCGCGTCGGGATGCTCGGCTTCTCAGCAGGCGGCCACCTGACGGCGACGCTGTGTACGAACTACACGAAGCGACTTTACGACGCCGTCGATGACGCGGATACGCTTTCGTGCAAGCCCGATTTCGGCGTTCTGGTCTACCCCGGCGGGCTGGTCGAGAAAGACTCGGTGACGCTGAAAGCCGAGATTGCGGTCGATAAGAGTACGCCACCCGTATTCTTCGCCCACGCCAGCGACGACCCCGTTTCGAGCGAGAACAGCATCGGGATGTATCGGGCGCTGAAGGCTTCGGGCGTGCCGGCGGAACTGCACCTTTACGCGAGTGGTGGGCACGGTTTCGGACTGCGAGCGGGCAAAGGGCCAGCGAGCGATTGGCCGAAGCGATGTGCCGAGTGGATGACCGCACGCGGCTACTTATCGAAAAAGTCGTAAGCTCACGACGAGATTTGCCGACAGAATGCGAAAAATCGGTCGAGTGGACATGACTCTCGACCGATCTCTATGCATAACTTGTCTGTAACGATCGCGACGCGATTACCATTAAAAGTCGAGAGTGTTCTCGGACGGCGGATATTTAAGGAGTGGTTGACATGGCTCATATTGTGACGGCGAACTGCAACGATTGTAAGTACACCGATTGCTGCGTCGTCTGTC